>CAJOKT010000039.1 GCA_905235115.1 uncultured Peptostreptococcaceae bacterium | reverse complement strand
TGGTCATCCACGACGGTCGCTTCTATCCTGGAGGATGAAACCTATCTCGGTCATACGGTCAATCTGAAATCCACCACGATCTCTTACAAGAACAAAAAGAAGATTGACCGCCCGCTGTCGGAGCAGTTACGGTTTGAAAACACTCATGAACCGCTGGTGGACAGGCAGATCTGGGAGATCGTGCAGGATATCCGAAAGCACAAGCGGCGCCGTGCCAACTTCGCGGAGCAGAATATGTTCTCCGGCTTGGTGTACTGTGCCGACTGCGGCGGGACAATGGTACTCCACAGAGCGCACACGATGGATGCGGTCAAAAACAACTTCATGTGCTCCACCTACAAGAAAAAGGGCAAGGAGGTTTGTTCGGGACACTATATCCGAGAGGTGGAGTTGGCGGCGGTGCTGCTGGATGACATCCGCAGGATCACCCACTTTGCAAGGCAGAATGAGCTGCGCTTCGCCGAGTACATCGGTGTAAAGCAAGGCAAGGAAGCCCAGCGCGAGATAGCATTGCTTCAAAAGAAAACGACAGAGATGGAACGGAGGAAATCGGAACTGTCTGCAATTTTCAAAAGGCTGTATGAGGATTCTGTTCTCGGACGCATCCCGGACGAGCAGTACAGACTCCTGTCTCGGGACTACACCAGGGAGCAGGCGGAGATCGACGAGGCACTTCCGAAGGTGACAGAGCAGCTACAGAAGCTGAAGGACTCCGCCGGGAACGTCAGCCGCTTCCTGGAGAACGCGCGACGATATACGGAGATCCCGGAGCTGACCTGCGAGATCCTGCACACTTTCATCCAGCGCGTAGAGGTAGGAGAGCGAGCGAAGCGTTATGACCGGAACGCACCACAGGAGATTCGGATCTACTACCGCGACATCGGACTCATCGACGAGATGCCCGAGACGATGACGGCAGAGAAAGAAAAAACCGCCCCAACAGAGGTGGCGTAAAAGGAACGCGGGGCTGTGCCAAACAGCACAGCCCCGCAGGGAAACAAATCACTATTCAATTCGACTGTTCAGAAAGTTTCCCTATGAAACGCTGGAGCACGCAGGGGCCTGTTTTTTATATCGCTTTCACGCGCTTCTTACTCGTCGTACACGTCCACTATGCCGTAGGGATCGTTCATGATGCTTAAGATGGATGCATCGGAGATAAGCGATGCTCCGCCGAAGGTGATGCTGTCAAACGCCCCTGAACTCAATGTCCACTGTGCAACGAATTCGTTCATATCATCTCTGTTCATTGCGAGAAGTACCGGTGCGCTGATCATCCAGGCCACCGCTCCGCCGCTCAGTCCGTCGGGGAAGTTCTGGCCGTACACTATGACAGCGGTATCATAGCTTCCTTTGAAGAATTCATCGGCGACCTTGAATGACGTCTCATAACGGTTAGCCCCCGCAAGGCGGGTGGTGCTGCTTTCGGGGACGAACTCCTTGAGTTCATCGGCGATATCGGCGCTGACCGCTCCCTCGCCTCCGATGATCCAGGCTTTGGTCGGTCCCTCGTCGGTGAGATACTGTTTCTGATCGTCGCTTATGGTCTTGCCGACGAGAAGGATGGGCTTGCCGACGGAACTGGTGGAAAGCGCATCCGCAAATCCGGTGCCGGAGCAGACCAGCAGATCTTTTGCGTATGTATCGTCCACCTTGTTGGCTTCCGTCAGGATCCTGACGTTGGTTTCATACCTGTCCTTGCCTCCGAGGCGCACCACGTTGAATCCGGTGAGGCGGTTCTCGAAGTCCTCTGAGACGGCTCCCTTGCCTCCCAGGAGATACACCGTTCCTCCGGGCGAGGTGTTGGCCCGGATGTAATCATATACCATATCCTCGTAGCTGGGATGTACCAGAAGTATGGGTGCGCAGGCTACAGCTGCCAGATAGCTTCCGGAAAGAGCATCCGCAAAATCCTTGCCGCTGGCTACGATCACATCGGTGAACTCTCCCCATCCATTGGACTTCTTCATGTAATCCGCGGCCTTGATCGCGGTCTCGTAGCGGCTCTTGCCGTAGATCCTCAGGTGCTCCACGGGATAGGCTTCAATCTTGGCCTCAGCAGCCACATCATGGGTATCCGGGTATTCTACATAACCATTGCTGATTATTCCGTCTTCAGGAATGGAGACGTAGTACCTGCCGTTGAGAGTGATGGTTCCGTCCGCCCTGATCCCGAATTCATTCCATGGGTATTCTGCTATGCCGTGGCCGTAGAGCCATGCGTTGCTTCCATTCATGGTGAGATCACCTCTCACGTAGATGCCTTGGGCATTGGCATCCGCCTCCCCGGTGGCTTCGATGGAGGACCTGCCGGACAGAGTCAGATCAGAGATGCTTGTGAATCCCTCCGCAAAAGCATCGGGAGCCTTGCAGTTTGCTATGATCTTGCTGTTGGTAAGAGTAAATGCGGAGTTTCCCTCTTCATGTTGGTTTGAGACAGCGCTGCAGGCGTACGAGCCATCTGACGTGCTGTTAACATTGACCTCAATTTCAGAGTATTTTAGGTTCCAGTCATATGCGCCGTTTCCGGAACTCAGTCCGTAGACTCCCTGGGCGCCGCTGGTCACGTCTATGGACATACTGGAGTTATTCATATCCAATGCATTGGATACGTACACTCCATTTCCTGCGTATCCTTCGGTCTTTGCCTCAACGGTCACTTGGCTGTCCGTCATTTCAAGGTCATCGTAGAGGTACATCCCTCCGGGATTGTTTGCACTCTGGGACTTGATATTGACCGCTGACTCCGTCAGAGTCAGTTTGTCCTCCATGTAAATGCCAACGCTCATAGTGTTGGCATTGGCCCGGATCGTCATGGTGCCGGCGCCGATGTCCACAGCACCGTTGCTCCCGAGGCCATATGCGATCCCGACGTTATCCACCGTAAGGTCCAGGGTCGCGTTGCTTATCTTCGCCTCGCTGCCGCTGTCTCCGATATACATCCCGTAGCCCCATCTGCCGCCTGTGGTCGTGGCTTTAAGCGTTCCTCCTGTGATATTCACGCCTTGGAGATCGAAAGGATATGCTTCCGAGTCAGGGGCACCGCCTAAAGTCATGTCCACGGTACCTTCCGTCATGACAAAGGAACCGTTATCGAAGTAGTTGTCGATTCCGTACGCCGCTCCATCCGACGATGTGGCTTTACCCGTAAGGGTCCCTCCCTGGATGCTGATGCCTTCAATTTCCACCGCTTCGGCACGGCCGGTGGAGTTCACCGTCAGATCTACTGTTCCGCCCTTCATATCGAAGGTGCTGCCGGTACCTCGGGCATAATAGATACCGTAGCCGGCGCCGTTTGTTCCCGTGGCGGTTCCCTTAAGCTCGCCTGATATCACATTCATATGCTGGGCCCTAATTACGTAGCCATACGATCCAGTGGCTGATGCAGTGATGGTGCCGCCGTTCAGCACGAAGCTCCCCTCCGGTTCGCCATGCCCTTCGCAGTAGAGTGCAAAAGCAAGGCTGTCGTCCGACACCGCCGATACGTTCAGCAGTCCGCCGTCCATAAGGAATCCGTAATTGGCCATCAGACCCTCGGTGATTCCGTTCTCGTTAGTGACCTTCGCGGTAACGTTGCCTCCGTGCTGGGTGTAGTGAGAAACCTCTATTGCGCCATTCCAGTTTCCGGAGATGGTCCTGTCGACATACAGTGTGCCGCCTTCAACGATAAGACCGTTATCAATCTGCTGCATGTTGATGCCGTTTGTAATGGTGAGTTTGCCTGAATCGGAACCCTTGATCGTAAGCACCGAAGATGTGCCATTGGGCATTATGGAATCAATCGTAACATCGTCCCCAGCCTCCAGCACTATGGTCGTGCCGTCATTCGGTACCTGATATTCGTGGCCCGGCTCAAGCGTCGATGCAGGCACTTCTCCCGAAGGCAGCAACACAATGTCCGCTGCGTACACGGGCCCGCTCACTGCAGGCATCAGTGCGAAGGCCATGGCCATTGCCAGGATCAGACAAGTAATCTTTTTGCCTAAACTCCTCATGTGTATCTCCTTTCTCAGTATGCCGGCAGGTCCCGGACGGACACCGCCATTCACCTATTGTTTCTTCCGCTTTTATTTTACACGATAATGCGTTAAACCGCAACGGTCAAACAAGGGCTCAGATAACACCGAGACCCGTTTTTTGCGCAAAAGCCGCCCCCGGGCAGACCTTTTTGTTGCCTGAAAGGCCTCCGATAGTATATAATCAGGTTGCGTCGCAAAACAGCGACACCTGACTCGTAAAGAGAGGTAATATATGGCAGCGATAAATAACGACAAACTCATAGAAGCACTCAGAGACTATTACCGGGAATCCATCTTCGTAACGGACGGCAGCGGAAATGTGATCTTCGCCAACGAGGTGGCGTCTCAGCGTGTGGGTCTGCCTCTGGACGAACTGATCGGCAGGAACGTCCAGGACATGGTCAGCGAAGGCGTTTACAGCTACTCCACCGTAATGGAATCCATCAGGACCAAGCGTGAAGTCGCCGCGGAGATCAACTCCTCAGACGACCTTCACACCTTCTCCAACAGCGTGCCGGTCATGGATGAAACCGGCAGGGTGAATCTGGTGGTCACCAACAACATGAGTATCGAGCACAGCAAGGAATGGGAGGAGATCATCGGCCGGCAGAAGCAGAAGACCGACATGCTGAAGCGTGAGCTGGACTACCTGAGGCTCAGGGACAAGCGGGTCATCATCGCCAACAGCAAGGAGATGAAGGATATCCTCAATTCCGTCAACACCATAGCCTCCTCGGACGCCAACATCGTCATCCTGGGCGAGAGCGGTACCGGCAAGGACATGATCGCCCAGATCATCCACGAGCAGTCCTGGAGATCCAACGAGAGCTTCATATCGGTGAACTGCGCAGCCATGCCCGAGAACCTGCTGGAGTCTGAGCTTTTCGGATACGAAGGCGGAGCCTTCACCGGAGCCCTGTCGAAGGGCAAGATCGGCCTCTTCGAGGCGGCCTCCGGCGGCACCCTTTTCCTGGATGAGATAGGCGAGATGTCCCCCGCCCTTCAGTCCAAGCTTCTGAGGGTCATAGAGAACCACGAGCTGAGACGAGTGGGCGGAGTGCAGAATATCCCCGTGGACGTGAGGATAATCTGCGCCACAAACAGCAACCTGGAGGAAATGATCCAGGCCAGGACCTTCCGTGAGGACCTGTACTACAGGCTGGCGGTATTCACCCTTAAGCTGCCCAGGCTCTCGGAACGCCCCGATGACATCATCCCCATAGCGGAACTGTTCCTCAAGGAGCTCAATGAGAAGTACAATACCCACAAGCATTTCTCCGATATCACCATCGAGACCATGAAGAATTACAGCTGGCCCGGAAACATACGTGAACTCAGGAACGTGGTTGAACGTATCTTCGTGGTAAGCCGCGGCGATGAGCTGGTGTTCACCCCTGTGCCCACCGCATCCTACGGCCAGTATTTCTCGGAGATGCCCAACCCGCTTCTCGTAAATGACGGTATGTCCCTAAAGGAATTCACCGACTCCGTGGAGTCGCAGTACATAACCAAGGTCCTTAACGAATGTGGCGGAGTGGTGACCGAAGCCGCCAAACGACTGGGAGTCCACAGAAGCGTCATATATAGGAAGTTAAATAAGACAGGAACGGATATAGAGAGAGACGTTTAGCGGCGTGTCGCAGTTTTGCGACATGCTTTCGTCGCGTATTTGCGACATGTCGCATAGTTGCGACAGCACCGCAGGAACCGTATATAAAGATATGTTTTTCGGGAGCCTTGAAAATCAAGGCCTCCCGATTTTTCAATTTTTTTGCACCTTTTGGCACATTCTTTGCGAAACTACTGTTTGCTTATAACTATTTTTCCAGAAAGGACACTGAAATGAGTAAGATCGACAGCATCAAAAACGTTCTCATCTGCGGCGGAGGCCTTATGGGCTCAAACATCGCATTCGTTGTTTCCTCCGTCAAGGATTATGAAATTACAGTTTATGACAAGTTCCCGGTAGACGTTGAGTCCAAGATCCGCACAAGCACAAAGCAGCTTGTTGAAAAGGAGATCGTTTCTCCCGAAGAACTTGAGGAGAGACTTTCCAGGATCCACTTCACACAGGACATCGACAGCGAGGGCGTAAAGAATGCCGATCTCGTTATCGAAGCAGTGTTTGAAGACATCAATGTTAAGCAGGAGACCTTCGCTCTTCTTGAAGAGCGCTGCAGGCCCGACTGCATCTTTTGCACCAACTCCTCTGTAATGAGCCCCAGCTGGATCAGCGAGAAGCTCACCTACAGAGAGAGATTCGTAGGAACACACTTCTGGAACCCCGGTCACCTCATTCCGCTGGTGGAAGTCGTAAAGACAGATGCCACCGACGATGAGACAGCCGAGACAGTAATGGGATTCATGAGAAAGATCGGCAAGTCCCCCTGCCTCTGCAAGAAGGACGTCCCGGGCTTCATCGCCAACCGTATGCAGCACGCTCTCTGGAGAGAAGCCATCTCTATCGTGGAGAACGGCATCGCGTCAGCTGAGGACGTAGATACAGCAGTCAAGACCAGTTTCGGTCTGAGACTTCCCTATCTCCCGCCCCTTGTAAACTCCGACCTGGTAGGAACCACTCTTACATATCAGATCCACAGCACAGTATTAAAGGCCATCGAAGACACTCACGAGCCCTCACCGCTTCTGAAGGAAATGATGGACGAAGGCAAGCTCGGATTCCGTGCAGAGAAGAACGCTGAAGGCAAGCGCGTAGGCTTCATGGAATACACCGACGAAGACATCGAGAGGATCAATTCCGGCCTCAACGAGTATCTCATCAAGATGCTCTACAACAAATAAACCGCCTATTAATTCACTTTAACATATCTAAGGAGAAATCAAAAAATGGCTGATCTTAAAAACAAGAGAATCATCACTGCCGCCGTAACAGGCGCATGGCCCAAGAAAGAAAACAACCCCAACGTTCCCATGACTCCGTCCGAGATCGCAGACGACGTATATGCTGTCTGGAAAGCCGGCGCAGCCATCGCTCACCTTCACATGAGAGATGATGAAGGAAACGGAACGATGGATCACCTCAAGTTCGCTGAGACTGTAAGACTGATCAAGGAAAGATATCCGGACTGCGACATCATCCTCAACCTTACGACATCCGGCGACATCTATGCTACAGATGAGACCCGTGTTCTCCACGTCAAGGAGCTCAAGCCCGAGATGGCTTCCTATGACTGCGGTTCCATGAACTGGCTGAACTTCGGTCTTTTCCTCAACAGCCCCAAATTCCTGGAGGAATGCGGCAAGATCTTCAAGGAAAACAACGTTAAGCCTGAAGTAGAGTGCTTCGATCCCGGCATGATCGGAAACGCAGCATATTACATCAAGAAGGGCGTTCTTGAAGGACCTCTTCACTTCCAGTTCTGCATGGGATGCGCCAACGGTATCCCCGGTTCCTTAAAGAACCTTCTGTTCATGAAGGAAACAGCTGATCAGCTCATCGGAAAGGGCAACTACACATGGTCCGCTTTCGGCGTAGGCCACAGCGCAATGGAAGTTATGTACGCAGCCATCGCTCTCGGCGGAAACATCCGTGTGGGCATGGAGGACAACGTAATGTACTCCAAGGGAGTCCTCGCCGAATCCAACGCTCAGTTCGTAGAGAGAGCTGCCCGCGTCATCAAGGAATTCGGCTGCGAAGTAGCTACACCTGACGAAGCCCGTCAGATCCTCGGACTCAAATAGCCCGGGCCAAAATAGTTGAGTACCGGTCCCCGGAAATTCATCATCAGCTCCCGGTGACCCGGAATCATAAAAAATAAAGTTTTTTACTAAGAAAGGAAGGATTCATTCAATGCCAAAAGCACAGACTGTTCCCGACAAAGGTACATTCCTTTGGAAATTCAGCAAGAAGTTCAACTTCGCAGCTGAAAAGATCATTCCGGATTCATTCGTATTCTGCGTGATCCTGATGATCCTCGTATTCGTTCTCTCACTTATCATCGGCAAGGGCCCCATTGAGCTCCTCAACGCATGGTGGGGCGGACTCTCCACACAGTTCACACTGGCTTTCCAGATGGGACTCATGGTTATCGTTACAGCTACATGCGCACGTTCACCCCAGGCTGCTAAGTTCCTCAGCTGGCTTGCCGGCAAGGTAAACTCCAGAACAGGCGCTCTGATCCTGCTCATGGTATTCGGTTATGTTTCATCCATGATCAACTGGGCATTCTGCACAGTAGTTACCCCCGTCCTCGCAATGCACCTTGCAAAGAGGATCAAGGGACTCCACTTCCCGATGATGGTTGCAGGCGGATACTCCTGCATGATCCTCGGACAGTGCCTTGGGCCCTCCGCAACTCTGTATTCAACACTTGCTCTTGAGGATTCCAACTACGCACAGATCGTAGGTTCCTCCTACAGCGTTGCCGAGACCTGCTACAACCCGACAAACATCGTGATCTTCACCACGCTCGCTGTCCTCTTCGTTCTCCTGGTACTCTTCACGAGACCCGGCAAGGATGAGCTGGTAGAGCTTGGTGATATCGCTACTCAGGCTGATGTTATTCCCGAGTCATTCGAGGTAACAGAGGAGGCTGTAACACCTGCTGACAAGATGAACACCTGCAAGCCCATTATGTGGATCGTTGCTCTCTTCATCGGATGCTACATGGTTTACTCCTTCGCAACAAAGGGATTCCTTGGCTCACTCAACATGAACTTCATCATCTTCATGTTCATCGGAATCAACTCCATCCTGTTCCCGCAGCCCCGTCAGTGGATGAACGCTCACATGGCTTCCGCTCACCTGGCTACAGACGTTATGCTTCAGTTCCCGTTCTACGGAGCTATCATGGGCATGATGTACATCGAGGGAGGACTTGGTTCTGTAATCGTTAACGGAATCATCTCCATCGCTACAGCTCAGTCACTTCCCGTTTGGGTATTCATCTCCGCCTGCATCGTAAACATCTTCATCCCCTCACAGGGTGGACAGTTCACGGTTCAGGGACCGCTTATCGTTGGCGCTGTTAACGGCATTGAGGGTGCAAACCTGTTCAACTGCCTGAACGCTTTCGTATACGGCGACGAGTGCACCAACCTCATTCAGCCTCTGTACATGATTCCTGCTCTTGCTGTTGTAGGAATGAAGCTGAAGGACGTCTGGGGATTCATGGCATTCATCTGCGTATTCTGGCTGGTCGTAGCCAGCGTGCTGCTGTACTTCGTACCAATGTTCCTAGGCTGACGGCACGATCTTGTTGAATCAAGAAAACTAAACGGAGGGAGGGTAAAATGCCCTCCCTCTGAAGTATCACCCCGGTTCAGGAGGACACATCCATGGCATATACCGCAAAGGTAACAGACATATTAACAACAGATTTCGCCGAAGTCGAGCTCATCGATGAGGGCAGCGAATACGAACCCAGATACGTAGCTGAGTTCAAAGAAAAGGAAATGAAGATCAAGATCGGCGACATCGTTCAGATGGAAAAGGCCGACAACCGCATCATGAACGAATCCAGGATAGCATATATTGCGCCTCCAATATTCGCCGTCATCGCCTTCCTCGTCACCAGGGATCTGGGCACAGGAGAGAGGATACTCTCCGCGGCCCTCACCTTCCTTATGGCGTTCATCATCGCATGGATCATGAACCGCAGATCCCGCATGCTCAAATACCGGGCATTCAGGATCACCAAGTTATTGAAAAAAGGTCCGAATCATTTCCTGGACAATTAAGAAAGAAGGTAAACCATATGACCTGGGGGCCCAGCTTCATGTATTACCACTGCCCCAAATGCGGCAAAAAATTCAAGTACGCCCTTGACCTCATGACCGAGTTCGGTCTGGACTTCGGCAAGTGCCCCGACTGCGGAGTGCCCGGAGTCTATGAAAAGGACGGCGCGCGTACCAAAGACGACTATCTCTACGATGAAGTGGAGTAGTCAATAGAAAACGAGTGCAACGGACCCTGAGGGATCACCCCTCAAGGGTCTTTTTATTTCCCATATACATAAGGAACGTTGAAATCCTGCATCTTTTGATGTATCATCGATGTAACGTGCCCCGGAGCAAAGATGTTTTGCGCAGGGCAAGGGATAGGGAGCATGATGACTAAGCTTACGGTAAAAGAAAAACTCGGATACGGATCGGCATCTCTGGGAGATGCACTGGCCTACTCTGCGTCGGGAACATTCCTCATGTTTTTCCTGACTACTGTGGCAGGCATCGGGCCCGGGGCAGCCGGGGCGATCACCGCCGCGGGTTCCGTCTGGAACGCTGCCGTAAATCCTGTGATCGGCCACTACGCCAATCTGGTCAGGACCCGCTGGGGAAGACGTCGGCCGCTGATGTTCGTATTTTCTCTGGTTCTGGCCCTGGCTTTCTTCCTGCTCTTCACCAACGTGCCCATGAGAGCCTCTCTGAAGCCTTTTTACTACGGTTTCATGCTGATGCTGTACTGGACAGGCTATACGGGATTCTTCGTGCCATATCTGGCTCTGGGGGCTGATTACACCTCAAACTATGACGAGCGCACCACTTTAAGGCTCTACGCCTCGGTGTTCAACATGATGGGCGCCATGATCTCCATGGTGCTTCCCACCATGTTCGTAAGCTTCCTGGAGGACGTGGGGCTCTCCGCAGGAGCCGCATGGTCTGCAGCCGGACTCACCCTTGGACTGCTGTCCGCAGGCTCCATCATGGTCACCGTCATAGCCTGCAGATTCAAGGATCCCCCCTGCGTGACAGATGAGAGCAAGGCTCGCCCATCCGCCGCTTTTCACCCCGTAAAGATCCTCTCTGAATACATTTCGGTCTTCCGCCTGCGCCCCGCCAGGTACCTGGTGGCGGCCTCCGTGCTGTCCCTTACCGGATACGCCATGCTCATCGCAGGCATGATGTACTTCTTCACATATGACCTGGGACTGAATTCCTCAGGCTCCAGCGCCCTGCTCCTTGTGCGCGCGGCGGCGGGAGCCGCGGCTATCCCCTTCACCGGCATGATCGCCCGCAGGATCGATAAAAAATGGACCCTGGTCCTGGCCTATCTGTCCGGTATCGCCCTGCTGACGATCCTCAGGTTTACCGGCGTTGCGGGAGTGGCTGAAATGCTTCTGTTCACCCTGGGCGTCATGCTCCTCACCTCCATCTACTGGCAGCTGGTACCCTCCATGTACTATGACATCTGCGAGTACGACCTGCTGGAGACAGGTCTTGAACGCCAGGCCACCATCGTATCCTTGCAGGGCCTGGTAGAGGCGGTGGCCATCGGTCTGGGTTCGCTTCTCCTGGGGCTCATTCTGGGAGCCGCGGGCTTCGCAGACGACGCGCCTGCACAATCCGAAACAGCCCTTGCGTGGATCTTCAACTGCACCACCCTGATCCCGGCAATGTTCTACATCGCAGCAGCCGTGGTCCTGGCAAAACATCCCCTTGGCCGGAAAGAGTACCAGGATGTACTGGACCGGCTCGGCAAAAGATAAACAGTCCTATATTCAAAAGGGCGCCTCAAAAGGTCATTGGTCAGACCTTGAGAGGCGCCCGCCTTTTATAATGGTCAGAGTAAATTATTTTTCTATACGTCTTTTTTCGAAAAAAATTGCAAAATGCAATTCCAAATTGAACATGTATAGTTAACTGACATGGACCTTGAAAACTGAATACACCTGATCGAGAAATGCGTCGAAGATCTCCTCCGG
>CAJOKT010000038.1 GCA_905235115.1 uncultured Peptostreptococcaceae bacterium | reverse complement strand
ACGATTTGAACCTTGGGAGTCGCTATGGGGGTTCGTTGTTGGCTACGCCCCTTGTGGACTTTCACCACAGATTGGCGGCATGCCCGTCATACAGCAAAAGATCCGCCCGGACAGCGGATCTTTCAGGTTACGCTTCGTTTACAAGCTTGCCGTTAATGTCCTCGATGGTGAGCACGATGCACATGGTCCTTCCGGCGTCCTTGTCTATCTCCTCCTCCACATATCCCGGAGGACAGGGGAACTTCCCGCATATCTTTCTGCATATCCGGATCACCTCACTGAGATCGTCCACGATCTCTGCTTTTCCGAAGATGACCACGCTCTTCACGTTCTTGGCCCACTCCCCTTCCCTGACGAAGTCCTGCCCGTAAACGCAGAATGATACCTTCGGGTCTCTCTTTATGGCATCGATGTGGTGGCCGAAGGCAGCACCGTGAAAATATAACTGACCTGTTTCTTCGTCGTAGAAGTGATTGATGGGGAACCCATACGGATAACCGTCATCACCCTGTACAGAAAGCACACCTCTGGTCTCGTTTTTCAGAAGATCCACGATCTCCTCTCTTGAAAGAGCCTGGGTGCTGCGTCTCATTTTTCTGAACATATGCCGCTCCTTTAAATGTCTGGGCTATATCTGAAGATCTCTCACACTCTGTGCGTCTATTCTAACACATTTCATACCGGTTATGCAAAAAATCCGTTTTACTTTGATGTTTCGGTTAATTATAATTATTGTGTAAGTAATATTTTGCAACAGCTGATACGTATAAGGGGGGCAGATCTATGAATGCAACACTTTCAGCAATCATTGATATCCTGACCAAAGCATGCGGCAGGATAGTTCTGGCGCTTCTTGTCTTCATCATCGGCAAGTACGTCGTAAAAAAACTGATGAAGCTCTTTGAAAAAGCCAAATTCATCAACGATATGGATGCCACCGCGTCCAAGTTCATCTTAAGTGCCATAAAAATTATACTCTACATAGTACTGGCAGTCTCCATCATCGGTATCCTGGGCGTGCCCATGGCATCCGTGGTGGCCGTCATCGCGTCCTGCGGAGTCGCTGTAGGACTGGCCCTTCAGGGAGCGCTTGGCAACCTGGCCGGAGGCATCATGCTTCTGATCTTCAGGCCTTTCAGCGTAGGTGACTACATCTCTGCAGCGGGCGGAGAAGGCGTAGTCCAGGAGATCTCCATGTTCTACACTGTGCTCACCACCGTTGACAACAAGAAGGTCACCATTCCCAACGGCTCTCTCATGAACGCCAACGTTGAGAACTTCTCATCCGAAGATAACAGAAGAGTCGACCTGTCATTCAACCTGGGCGGAGGAAACGACATAGAAAAAGTCCGTGAGGTCATGCTGGGCGTAATGAATGCCAACGAAAAGGTCCTTAAGGAACCCGCGCCCTTCGCATCTCCTCTGGCCGGCATCCCGGGCGGCATGCAGTACACCGTGCGTGCATGGTGCAAGTCCGGTGACTACTGGGATGTGTATTTCGATCTTCAGAAGGACATCGCTAAGGCCATCGGAGATGCAGGCTTCTCCGGACCCGCGCCTGCCACCACAGTCGTGATGGACAAATAGTACCGGAACAGAACAACATACCAAAAAGAGGGCGCCTCTCAAGGTCTGACCGATCCCCTTTTGAGACACCCTCTTCTGCTATGGGCAGGCCGCATGCAAGCGGTCTGTTGTTATATTCTGTTCATAAACATACGATCATTCACTGCGCCTTGCATATGTAGACTTATCATCTACAAGTCAGCAAAAAAAACTGTCTTGGCTTCCGTCGGACTGATGCGGAGCAGGTCCGTCATGGTGATGATCTCCTGCGTTGTGAACTCCGTCTTACCGTTGATTTTGTTGAGAAGACCATTATAAGTGAGTCCGCAGACCTCGGCAATGTAACGTATCTTAAACCCCGAGCGCTCGATTATCTCGCGAAGCAGCGCCGTATCCGTCATAAACACCTCTCCTTATTCTCTTTGATTTACCCTTAATTATACTTTAACCTTTTGTAGATATAATTTCAACATTTTTTTATTTGTCATTTTTATTTTGCCTATTTCCGAACTATTTGTTATACTGTCAGTAGTTAGAGAGGTTAATGTTATGACTATAGGCAGCAGGATCAGAAAAAGAAGAGAAGAACTTCACATAACCCAGGAAGAGCTTGCGACCAAGATCGGCTACAAGAGCAGGTCTTCCATCAATAAGATCGAGATGAACGTCCAGCAGCTGAAACAGTCAAAGGTCCTTGCCCTTGCCATGGCGCTGGATACCACCGTGGATTACATCATGGGATGGGAAAGCGACCCGGACTATGTCGATAACAGCGATTCCCGGCCGGACTCCCTGTCCTATAACGACGTGATCCCCATAGCTAAGCGCATCGCTCAGGATCCTCATCTGTACGAACTTTTTGATGCGGTCCAGGATGCTTCACCCGAGGAGATCTCAGCCATAACCAGCCTGGTAAGCACCTTTATGCAAAACCGATCAGTCTGATTTCTGAAAAGCGATCCTTATTCAGGGATCGTTTTTGCGTTGTCTTCGGACTTATAGTTTCTCTGTCCCCCGGGATGTCCCGACAGATTTAATGATCTGCCTGGTATATCCCTTTTCTTTTGCGTTTAAACTCCCTGTTAAGTGATAGTAAAAAAGTTATAATCACAACATATCCCGATGGCTACGTGACCATTCCTGAAGACTGGCAGCATACCTCGACTCTGACCATCGTTCCCCCTCTCTTCCGTTACAGCGACAAGAACAGCTATGAAACGGCCATCAAGGCGGCCGACGCATTGAAAGAAGAGCCGGGATTGGAAAAGTTCGACACGGTGATCCTCGCCTGCGGGACCAATTATGCGGATGCACTGGCGGGAAGCTATCTTGCAAGCGTCAAGAGTGCACCCATACTCCTCGTAGATAATTTACAGTCATCCATAGATGCCGCTCAGGCATACATCAATGCTAATCTGAAGCCAGGCGGTACCATCTACATGCCGGGCGGGTCTGTAGTTATCCCCGGCAGCGCAGTTGACGGTCTCACGGGCTACACCGTCAAGAGGCTCAAAGGATCAGACAGATATGCAGCCAATGTTGCCATTCTTGAAGAAGCAGGAATAGCCGGAGGTGATGTTCTCGTCTGCAGCAGAACAGGATTCGCTGACAGTTTGTCCGCTTCCGCCGTCGGTAAGCCGATCCTCCTTGTGGGAGCATCCATCATGGACAGCCAGAAGGACTTCATCCAGTCTCTCAGCGGCAAGGTTTTCTTCATCATCGGAGGAAAAGGCGCTGTGAACCTTGATCACGAATCATACTTCTCAGGTCTCGGATCAACCATGAGAATAGGCGGATCCAACAGATTCGAGACGTCCGCCAATATCGCAAGATACTTCTTCACCGGCCCCGACAGAGCAGTGCTGGCATATGCCATGAACTTCCCCGACGGACTCAGCGGCGGTCCTCTTGCATATGCCATTGGCGGACCTCTCATTCTCGCATCAAACGGCAACTCAGCAGCAGCTGCTGATTACGCCAAGGATGCCAATATCCGTGTGGGATCAGTCCTTGGAGGACCGACTCTCATCAGCGATGATGAAGTCAGGACTATCTTCCGGCTTGCGCCCAGCATCGAGGTAATTAAGAAATAACGGTCATTAAAACCAAAAGGACCCGCAGATCGCTCTGCGGGTCTTTTTGCTTCAAAAAACCTACTCACAAACCAGATACTTGTACCTTCCGCCCTTCATGGATTCGGTGTAGATCACCGCAAAGGTGCTTCCGATGATTATCACTGCATCGAAGCTCATCGCCGCCTTCTCGATCGCTTCTGACAGCGGCAGAAACTCCTCGTCCATCCAGAAATCTTGAGACAGGATGAAGCATTCTTCGTCATGCTCCTTCACGAAACGCAGGAATTCCGGCTGACGTTCCAGATCATCGCCCTTAAGCAGGATCCTGGACTTGTCCAGAAGCTCCGCCGTCTGGTGGCAGAATCTGTCAAGGCCCCTGCTTCTTCTCTCAGGCGTCGTCAGTTCCAGCAGCAGTCGGTCCCGCCTGCTCTTTTTTATGAATGATCTCACAAAACGTTCTTCTGAAGTATAGTCCATACCAGACCTCCTGTTATCTCCATTATTATATCCCCTTTTCCCGCCAATTGAAAAGTCCCCCACCCACGGCGAGGGACTCCCTGAATATTTTGCTATTTCATCAGTTCGTTGATGTCGACTGCATTTCCTGTGTGTGGCTTGGAAGGATCGACTTTGAAGGCCTTGCGCTTTTTGGCCATCTCCCTTGCCTCCTCCGATCCGCTGTTGAGAACGATCTTGATGGCACGGGGCACTGCGTAGGACATCAGTCCGGTGATCTTGTCCTCCGCGCGGCGGTAATCGGTCATTTCCGGATGGTCACGTTTCAGGTGGATGGCATCGAATTCGCACCTGGTGGTGCAGAGTCCGCAGCCGATGCACTTGTTCTCATCCACGATGGTGGCACCACAGGAAAGGCACCTTGAAGTCTCGGTCCTGACCTGCTCCTCGGTGAATATCTTCCTGGGATCCTCGAAGGACATTCCGGGATCCTTGAGATGCTCGCAGGCGGGTTCCTGACGGCCGGCTTCATCGTAGCAGTCCACCTTGAAGTCGTCTGTATCCATCTGCTTGAAGAACCTGCGGTCACGGCCTATGGTCTGAGGCACGTTATTCTCCGACACGTAGCGTGCCAGGGACTCTGCGGCCTCGTGGCCTGCGCCGATGGCGTTGATCACGAACTTCGGTCCGGTGAAAACATCTCC
This sequence comes from uncultured Peptostreptococcaceae bacterium, assembly GCA_905235115.1. Taxonomy (GTDB): domain Bacteria; phylum Bacillota; class Clostridia; order Peptostreptococcales; family Anaerovoracaceae; genus RUG754. Next base: position 17,526 of record CAJOKT010000038.1, on the reverse strand, counting down.
GCCCACGAAGATCGACGGATCCTCTGTCTGATATGTGAAGCTGTCTGCCTTGGGATAATTGCCTCTTGAGAAGGTAACGCCTGTTCCTTCAAGAAGGCCTCCCCACTCTATAGCCTGTCCGATGGCGAAGATTATGTGGTCCGCGGGTACCTCCATGGTCTCGCTCTCGTCATACTTCGGCGAGAATGCGCCGGTCTCCGGGTCGATGGTGGATGTGCAGCGCTTGAATACGATGCCGGACACGTGTCCCTTCTCGTCCACCAGGACTTCTTTGGGCCCCCAGGAGGGTTCGATCCTGATGTTCTCCTCCTCTGCCTCTATGATCTCATCTTTTGAGGCGGGCATGGTGTCTCTGGACTCCAGGCAGAACATGGATACGCTTTCAGGTCCGAAGCGGTGAGCGGTGCGCGCACAGTCGATAGCCACGTTTCCGCCGCCTACTACCACAACGTTTCCGTCAAGTCTGGTCTCCGGGTGGCTCAGGGCTTCACTTAAGAAGTGTACCGCAAAATCTGTTCCTTCCGCAGTTTCATTGGGAACTCCGGGAAGGCGTCCGCCCTGGCAGCCTATGGCGATATAGAATGCTTTGTAGCCCTCATCCTTCAGCTGCTGTATGGTTACGTCTTTGCCGATCTCAGTGTTGCATCTGATCTCTACCCCAAGATCTCTTATTACATCGATCTCAGCCTCTATAACGTCCTTCTGGAGCTTATATGCGGGGATGCCGTAGGTCATCATTCCTCCGGGCTTCTCGTTCTTCTCGAAGACTGTGGGTGAATATCCGCGGGACGCCAGATAGTATGCGCAGCTGAGGCCTGCGGGACCTGCTCCGATGATGGCGATCTTCTGTTTCCACTGGCCCGTCATGTTGTTGATGATCTTCTTTGGAACGTATCTGGTCTCAGCGTGAAGATCTCTCTCAGCCAGGAACTTCTTGACCTCGTCTATGGATACTGCCTTGTCGATCTTGCCTCTGGTGCAGGCTTCCTCGCAGAGCTTGTTGCAGACTCTGCCGCAGATGGCCGGGAACGGGTTCTCACGCTTGATAAGTGCGAGAGCCTCTTCATATCTGCCCTCCTTGGCCATGGCCAGATATCCCTGAACGGGAACGTGGGCGGGACATGCAGCCTTGCAGGGAGATGATCCCGTAAGGTGGGTGTTCACCCTGGCGGTGTCGCGGTAGTTCTCATCCCATGCATACTTGCCCCAGCGGATCTTGTCGGGAAGAGGTGACTTCGGATAAGTGAAATCCTTTCCGTTCTTGTCGGGAAGCTTTCTGCCAAGCTTCAGAGCCCCCGCGGGACAGATCTCTACGCAGCGGTTGCAGGCTACGCACTTGTCCTTCGTGACCTCAGCGGTATATGCGCTCTTTGACAGGTTCCTGGTGTTGTACAGAAGCGATGTACGGAGGGCGTTGCAGATCTGGACGTTGCAGTTGCATATGTCGAAGATGTGATCGTCTCCGTCGATATTCGTGGTCTGGTGAACGTAACCATTCTCCTCTGCCCTTTTAAGGATCTCGAGAGCTTCCTCCTTGGTGATGTAGTGAGCTCTTCCGGTCTCCACCGTGTAGTCGGCCATGTCTCCCACCTGGATGCACCAGTCGTTGCAGTCATCGGTGCATCCTTCGCCCAGGACAGCTCTTGACTGTCTGCAGGAGCAGATACCTGCTGAAATGTGTCCCTCATATTTCTGGAGCCAGTAGGAGATCTTCTCAAGCTTGAGAGCCTCGTTGTGCATGCTGACTTCCTTCTCAACAGGGATCACATGCATCCCGATCCCGTCTCCGCCGGGCCTAACCATGGGGGTGATGTCCTCCAGGGGAAGGAAGGTCATTCTCTCGAAGAAGGATGCAACGGGGGGATTTTTTGCGATTCTGTCCACTGATGAGTTGAACAGCTCGGCAGATCCCGGGACGAAGAAGGATAACCTGTATCTCTTGTCCGCTATGTCCTTTTCCTTGGTAGGACCGTTGTCGTCGTAGTGATCGCCGTAGTCATACTCCAGAATGCCGTGGACGGCCATCAGATCGATGACTTCCTGCAGCTTCTCCTCTGTGAACTGCCGGCTTACCTTGGCGTGTATCTCCTCAAACGTGTACCACTTGCGGAGCTTGAGCGCCAGGGCAACATCGACCTCATCCTCGGTGAGTATCTCTCTCAGTCCCCAGTATTCAGGGTCGGTGGACTTCACACCGGGGATCTTGGTCTTCACGTTGTCCGTGATCTTGCGGGCGAGTTTTGAGTACTTTTTGTTCAGTTCCTCGCCCTCGTATTTGGAAATCGTTTCCGGGTTTTTGCGAAAGATTTCAGGCATCTTCTTCCCTCCCGTCAGGATCGTCTGTACTTTCGGCTTCTATCTCCTTGATAATGCACTCATTGCCTTTGATGAGCCACGTCTCTTTGGAACCGCAGTACGGACATATCCTGCCATGTTTTATCGTTTCATAATTCCTGCCGCATCCGTCACAGTGCGTCACAGCTTCTATGGGCTCGATGATGAGCTTCGATCCGCTGAGCACCGGATGCTCCTTAGTGAAATAGTCCCATGCATCCTGGAAAAGGTCGGTCACTATTCCCGATACCTCTCCGATCCGGATGGTCACCGAGCCGATCTTCTTCAGCCGGTTTTCCTCCGCCACCTTGTCCAGAGTCCTGGACAGGTGGATGATTATCCCCATCTCGTGCATAGTTCCTTACTCCTGCCAGGCCCTGATCTCATCGAGAAGCCATTCCTCCCAGGCATCCATCCCCTCGCCTGTCTTGGCGGATACGGGGAATACCCTGATGTCGGGATTCAGTTTTCTGGCTCTTGACACACACTTACCGATATCGAAATCAAACACCTGCATGGTATCGATCTTGGTGATCAGAAGCACGTGGCTCTTGGTGAACATCAGAGGATACTTCAGAGGCTTGTCGTCTCCCTCAGGTACGCTGAGGATCATTACATTCCTGCCCGATCCGGTATCAAACTCAGCGGGACAGATCAGGTTTCCCACATTCTCCAGGAAGATCAGGTCGTGATCCTCGAAACCCAGTTCCGTGAGAGCCGTCTCCGTCATTCCCGCGTCCATGTGGCACATTCCGTCGGTGTGTGCCTGAACTGCGGTGATGCCCAGTTCCGCCAGTCTCACCGCGTCAACGTCTGAATCCACGTCCGCTTCGATGACACCGATCTTAAGGCCATCCTTAACATCCTTTATGGTCCTCTCCAGGAGAGTGGTCTTCCCGGCTCCGGGAGAGGACATGAGGTTGATCAGTAGGGTCTTTGATCTTTTGAGCCTGTCCCTCAGGACCTCTGCGTCCCTGTCGTTGGAAGCAGTTATGGTCTCCTTAAGCTCGATGATCTTCATTTCAGAAAAACCTTTCTACCAGGTCCTTGGACGCAGCGCAGGTATCTTCCATGTCGCCGAAGCTCATGATCTCTCCGGCATACCATGTGTTCTGCTTGCCCTGAATAGCTTCCAGCTTGTCATACCAGCCATCAGCATAGTCCTTGGGGCTTACGTGGGGGCAATAATAGGTTTCCTGCTCGAAGAGACGGTCTTTCACGGGGAATCCGCAGAGCTTCATGTCATCCAGCATGTTTCCTATCGTCTTGTCGTAGGGTACGTCCTCGCTTCCCATATGGTTGCGGAGAGCATATACAGAGCTGGGGCAGTTCGCCTTGAGATCTTCCCAGCGGTGATAATATACCATGGCGTGTCCCAGTCTCTCCACCGTCATATTGTCGAAGATGTAGCCGGAAATCGTGGGGCCCTGATCCTCGCCGAAGGTGCCGATGAAGTTCACATATTCCTCGTGGATGATCTTCTCGAAGAGTTCCTTCTCCTCGTCCCTGGCATCTGCGTATTTTGCGAAGTAGTCGAGAGGTGTGGTGATGATCAGCTGATCGAATTCCTCGGTAGTCTCTTCACCGTCTCTTCTTACGGTCACCTGGATCTTGCCCTCTTCTCCCTCCTTTGGACGAACGACCTTTACGACCTCTGTATTGAGGAGAGCGGGATGAGTCAGCTTCTTGTTGGCTGCCTCGTAGATGGACTGTGTTCCCTCTTTCCACGTCCACAGTCTCATGTTCACGAATTCGATGGCAGTTGTGGTGTCAAGATATTTCATGACGTAAGCTGCAGGGATCTCATCAAAATACCCGTATCCGAATGAAGTGTAGGGTCCGATCCAGATCTTCATGACCTCTTCCACACCGTTCATCTTGCAGAACTGGTCGAAGGGAAGCGCCAGGTCCTTCAGGTTGGGGTTCTCGCCCTCGATCATCTGGAGCGCGTCATCCAATCCCTTGGAAAGACCGTGATATCTGCCCTGCGCAACTCCTCTGTGGCAGTAGCAGTCATAGCCCTTGTATTTGGTCTCCATGATCTCCACCAGTTTCTTCATCTGCTTTTTCATCTTCAAGAGGTTGAGCATCTTGGAGATGGAGAAATTCTTCTTGGGATCAAAGGGGAAGATCTCCTTACCGTCCTTGTCACGGTACATGCGGCGCATGTTGGGGCCGTCCGCGTGTCCCACTCCGCCGAACTCTTCCACCTCGTGGACTGCGTGATATGTGATCGCGCCCATGATGGCTCCTGTCTCATAGGTGCGCTCTTCTCCGTTTACAGCGATCTTCGGTGACCAGCTCTTGCCGCCCACCTTATTGAGTTTCTCATAGACAACATAGTTCTCGTATCCCTTGTTCTGAAGATACATTGCTGCGGAAATACCCGCCGGGCCTCCGCCGATTATGCAAATACGATCGTTGAGATTTGGCATAGTATACCTCCTGAATGTGTTTTATCGATCCTTGTATTATTGCAAAAAATACAGCCTCATTTTATTGTCAAAATTGTATCACTAAACCGCCCGGATTTCAATATTAACCGGAGGTTTTGACGATAATTCGGCGGTGACGTCCATAACCTGATCTCTGCCGTCTTCCCGCATTATCCCGGCATCCTTCCTCACAGGGAGTTTCAGCAGGATGAGGATGCCTGCCACATATACGAGAGTGCATGCCAGACCACCCTCGATCCCAAAGCTTCCCCCGTTTATCAGAGTGCCCTGCTCCATGAATTCAGTGCTGAGTACGGAAGGTCCGGCGCTGCTTCCGCTGACCCTTATCCCCACCAGATTTCCCTGGGCGAAGTTCCACGCGCTGTGAAAAGCAGCGATCCCCCAGATGTTTCCCCTCTTCCACATGTAGAGGGACGCAAATATCCCAAAGAGCATAAGGTTTACGAAAGCCAGAGGAGCGATCCCGTTATTACCCAGGTGCAGGGCCGCAAAAAACAGGGAGTTCACCAGTACCGCAGCTATAGGCGCATAACGTATGGATATGGACTGCATGATGAATCCCCTGCAGTAAACTTCCTCCGACATGCCCTGCACCAGGAATCCCAGGAAGAACAGCAGTATGACCGGCGATATGCTGCCTGAAGTGCCCGTGCATTCCGCAGTCCCCGTGATAAGGCATATTCCCCATGCAAGAAGAAGCATTCCCGCGCCCAAAAAAAGCCCCGTAAGATACTCCGTGAATGGTGTTTTGCCTCTGAATCCCATGCTCCCCATGGAACGTTTCTCAAACTTTGTGCAGTAGAGAATGGTGATGAGCGTGGTAAAGACCGTAACGAAAAGATTCACGGCCATGACCATGTCAGGACTTATCCTGATGATCGAAGTGTCACCCATCTCCAGAGCCCCTGCAAGATCCTCCCGACTGAGAAATACCAGGGGTCCCAGGATCAGAAGCTGCGGGATGAAGGAGATCAGTTCTATCACTACGGCAATTACGAGTATGGCCGCAAGACTGTGTTTTTTCGCCGCGTCCTTAGCCAGAAGAGTGAGCTTTGTTTCAGGTATCATTTTATTCATGTTTTCACCTTCGGATATCCGTTTTTCCATATAAGGATACACCTTTTAAAGGGATCATTTCAACCGGTTCCGCCTACATAAAAAGCCCCGCGTCAAACGAGGCTTCTGATTCATATCTCTTCCAGTTTGCCCTGCTCTTCCGCAAGGTCCAGAAGTTCTTTTATTCTCCTGTTCTGGGTACCTATGGGGACTCCCGCATTTATGACCCGGGGACACTTCTCTATGAGTTCTTTTGCTCTTTCGATGGCTTCGTCCCCCATCTCCTCAAAGGGCTTCTCCGTCACCACATGACATGCCAGAAGTCTGGCAAGCTGATAGTCTATATCGTTGGTGTACAGGACTCCCGCTGCAAAGGCGGTGTTGGTCTTCTGCAGTTCCCTGAACACCGGGATCCCGGTCCCTCCCGAGCTTATGACGAAGATCTGAGGCTCTTCACCCGAAGGTTTCATAAGTTCTATTGATCCAAACACCGGATCAAAGAAACCGTTATCTATGTTATACAGCTCTCTTATTATGTCTTCCCTGAATATCTCCTGAGGGGAGCCGTATCTCGTGATGTGATCGCCGGAGACGCATACGATCTTGTCTGAGATCTTTTGCGCGAGATCTATCTCGTGGAGGGTCATTATGATGGTGATCCCCTTCTCCTTAGCCATTCTTCCCAGGATGCTGAGAAGCTCCAGCTTATACCTGATGTCCAGGAAGGATGTGGGTTCGTCAAGGATTATTATCTCCGGATCCTGACAGATGGCTCTGGCAAGGAGTATTCTCTGCTTCTGGCCGTCGGAAATGGCATTGAAGTCCCGGCTTCCCAGATCAAGTGCGTTCACCGCCTTCAGGGCTTCGTCCACCTTTTCCTCATCCTCTTCTGACAGTATCCCAAGACGGCCTGTGTATGGATACCGTCCCGTGGCCACGATGTCGTGGCAGGTCAGAAGCTCGGTCTTGAGTCTTTCAGTGAGCACCACAGCCATCTTGGTGGAAAGCTCCTTGTATGTGATGGACCGGATCTCGCGGCTGTCGAACAGCACCTGTCCTCCGATTATCTCAAGCTGCCTTGTGATGCTCTTGAGGATCGTGGATTTGCCGGCGCCGTTCGGACCGATCAGTGTCACGATCTCGCCTTTTTTGATGTCCAGACAGATGTCCCGGATAAGTACATTTCTGTTGTATCCTACGGAGAGGTTGGAGAGTTCAAAATACTTTCCGCTCATTTCATCCCCTCCTTCTGTTTATCATCATGTAGATGACCACCGGCGCTCCGAATATGGACGTTACGGTGCTGATGTTAAGTTCCAGAGGCGCGAAGGCCAGCCTCGCTACAAGGTCGCAGAACATGCAGAACACCGCTCCTCCCACGAAGGTAGCCGGAATGACCACGATCGGCTTTGACGTGCCCAGGGCCCCCTTGATGAGGAAAGGCACGGCGATCCCCACGAAGGAGATCGGTCCCGCGAAAGCTGTTACGGTTGCCGAGAACAAGCTGGAAAGCATGATCAGGGCCACTCTGAAGAACTTGATGTTAACACCTATGCTCTGAGCGTATGCTTCGCCCAGCTGGTATGCGCCGATGGGCTTGGAGCAAAGGAATGTCAGAATGAAGGTGATCCCCACCACCACAGCGGTGATCTTCACGTTGGACCAGCTCATGCCTGAGAAGCTTCCCAGTGACCATCCGTGGAGGTTGACTATGTCTGAGTCCGAGGCGAAGGTCACAATGAAGTCGGTTATGGCAGAGCAGATGTATCCTATCATGATGCCCGCCACCAGAAGTGCAGCCATGTTATTATTCACCCTTCGCGACACCAGAAGGATGAACCCTATGGAGATCAGGGACCCCACGAAGGCAGCAGCGATCAGAGAATAGGAGTTCATGGTATAGCCCAGGCTCAGGCTGAAGATCATGGTGAATGCCACCACCATCTTCGCACCGGATGAGATACCCAGCACGAAAGGTCCCGCGATGGGGTTCTCAAAGAAGGTCTGGAGCAAAAAACCCGACAGGCTCAATGCCCCGCCCAGCATGGCTGCCATAAGGATACGGGGAAGCCTGATTCTCCAGATTATGTCCACTTCCTTGGGGTCTCCCGTCTTTGTAAACAGTATCTCCAGGATCCTGGAGATCGGTATATTCACGTTTCCTGAGTTGATATTCACCACGATGATCACAAAAAATGCGACGGCAAGGGAGATGAATACCGCTGTATAACGGCTGCGCCGCCTGAAGTTTTCCTGGTGGAAGCTCTCGGATACGCCGTTTTTTTCAATGATTTTTGATTCGCTCATGGATCAGTTAAGTTTGGTGATATATGCCAGCTTGGATTCCGGGTCCTCTTCAGTGAAAAGCGTATGGAAGTCCAGGATCATGTCGCCGGCGATGTCGGTCCTCTGATACATGGAGCTTCCTGTGGACCAGCAATTTCCTTCCTTTACGGCCTTGAGCTCGCTCATGATGGGATCTTTTGCGAGAAGATCATTCATGGTAAGTACGGAACTGTCTATTGACGCGTTGTACACTATGTAGTCCGCGTCGGCCGCAATGTCATAAAATGCCTCTATGGTCATGGGGACGCTGGACTTGCCTGTCTCATCCATGGCGTCCTTGAATATATACCTTGCCCCTGCCATATCTATCATGGTGGGGATATAGTCGTCGCTTGATCTGACCACAGCCTTGCCGTCGGTGGAGATGTAGAAGAATGCCACGGTCTTTTCCGTGTTGGCGAAGTCCTCGATGGCCTCCACCTTGGCCTTCTGTTCGTCGAAGAAAGCCTTGGCTTCATCGCTCTTTCCGATAAGTTCTCCGTAGAACTTTATCCACTCCATGCGGCCAAGCGGATTGGATTCATAGCTGGACCTGTCCACCAGCACCGGGATACCCAGTTCCTCGATCATTTCCTTGACTTCAGGGGTATGGTAGATCATGGTAGATTCGATGGCCAGCCCGCACTCCTCATCCAGGAGCATCTCGTAGTCAGGCTCGCTGTACTTTCCGGCGTAGACGAATTTGCCCTCGTCCATGAGGTCCTTTGGCTCATCGTAGGTCCAGCCATCCTGCTTCAGGGAGGACATACGAACGGAATCCTCCCCTCCCATGCTGAGGAAAAGTGCCATCTGGGCTGTCGCCGCGAGATATATGTTCTCGACGGGTGCCTGAAGAACGGTGACGCTCAGGTCCAGACCTTCAGGGACCGTTCCCCCCTCGGGAATCAGCAGGAAATCATCTCCGTCAACTATGTGAAAATACTTGTAGCCGCCTTCATAAATGTAAACGCTGAACTGGGTAGCGTAGTCCTTCTCGATTTCAGACCGGTAGGACAGCCCTTCTATCTCCGGGGCGGAAGCAACAGTTCCCTCCTGCTGCTGTTCTATGCCCGGGTCAGTCTCCCCTCCTCCGCCGCAGGATGTGAGGCTGAAACACATAACCATGCAAAATATCAGGAGAAGAATGATACTCTTTTTAGTTCTTGTCATCGTTATCTGCCTCTTTTGCTAATTCATTGAAGATCTTTTCCGCCAGGTCGTCACATCCGAAAAGCGCGCCGTAGACCTTGATCCACTCAGCTCTTGCAAGTGCGTCCTTTTCCTGGGCAGACCTGTCGATGAGAACGGGCACCTCCAGTGCGGTGAATCTGCTCTCCAGCTTTTCCAGAGTCTCCTTCTTACAGGCGGCCTCTTCTGTCAGATCCTCATTGTCCTTATCTTCCTCGGCGATCTCTTCAGGAAGCAGATCTCCCGGAAGGACAGCAAGATCCGAATCGTCCCTGACCACCTTGGCAAAGTCGAATTTTTCGGCGTTCCCCGCAAGCTGAACCTTCTCATCTTCAAGAGCCTTCTTAAGGTCTTCAGACTCTATTTCCTCCTTATCTATTCCCAGAAGAGATATGGCGTCCAGACATCCCAGCTGTTCCATAAGGTCTATGGCCTCCCGGGATGCCATAAAGGTCCTTTCTGACGGGACCGTTACGATTATATATTCCTTATCCAGTCCCGCGGGTACATCGTAGTCCTCTGGTACCAGAAGATAATTTACAACATTATTTTTGTAAAGAGCTTCAGTGTATTCGTTATTTGACTTGGTAACGATATTACCTTCTTCGTCATATTCCACCTGCTCATCGGACTCGCCTGCAAAAATAGCCTTTTCAGCGTTTTCGGTATATTCTTCCTTAAGTTCTGTGTCTGTGGAGATGTCAATTGAGAGGAGCCTGACCCCGTTCTTATACTCAAATATTCTGAAGTACTCTGCATACTCCACCGTTGACTCCGCATCAGATGCCTCAAGGCCCATGATGGCAGGAGCCTCATCGCTTATCTTCATCCTGGCTTCTGCGGCGTCCTTCTTTGCCTCCCTGGCCTTTTCTGACTGCTCCGAATTCTCGGCAAGTCCTATGTACAGAACATACTGTACCCAGTGGGGCTGAGACATTGCAGTTGTCCTGGCGATGATCACGTTATTTGCGTTCAGATCCACGGGGATGGTGAACGTGGAGTAGCCGCTTCCCTGTTTGTAGTAAAGGTTTCCGGCTGCCTTCAGCTGATCCACATTGGTGCTTGAAAAAACTATGACGGCATATGCCTGTCCGTTCTTGATTATGATCTTTGTGCAGGTAATGGTGAGTTTGCCGGTCCCGCCCGAGAAACTGAAGGAATCCGGAACGTATTCTCCGTCGGGGAGCGTAGTCCCGGAATCTACCGCTGGAGTGGACCCCGAATTTCCGCTGCCGCTTCCGGAACTGCCGGAATTACCGGAGCCTCCCTGTCCTGTGCCGGAGGTACCGGGTTCCACCGTATCATCCGGTGTATCGCTTCCATGCTCCTGAAGGGGAGACCCGTCGATCACGATGGTCTTTGCCATCTTGTCGATGGTCACCTTTCTCACCACGTATTTTCCTGCGGCATTATATGGTGCGTCCTCCGCCACGTGGAAGGTCATCTCAATAGGCTCTTTATCCTTGAAAGCCTCTATCCCCGGAGCATTGGTCATGGATATCTCAAACTTTCCGTCCTTGATCTCAGCCTTTGCCGTGGAAACTTCACCGTCGATCACGGTGGGATAGATCACCTCATCATATGTCCCGTCCTGCATTACAAGAACAGGCGCCAGGCTGTAGTTGTTGGAGTTGGGGCCGCCTACCACATTCGTGGATGCCCTGGACTCCACCTTGAAATCAGCCACATTCGAGGTCACCTCAAAATCCGTGGTCTCGTTGTAGTCTCCGGTCACAAGAGTCCCTGCTTCCCTGTCCAGTTCCAGCTGTCTCGGGAAGAAACCTCTCTCCAGCAGCGCTGTGCCGCCAAGATACTGAACATAGTATGAGTTTGAAATGGCGACCACAGGAATATAGGATTCACTTCCGTCGAGAGGCAGTTTGAACTCCCATTTGCCTTCTGAATTGATCTGACCGTGCACCCATGCGTCATTTCCCTTGTCCGAAGTACCGTCGCCGTTAAGAACAGCCTCCTCGTACGTTCCTTTAAACAGTTCATGATATCCTGTTGCGGAAAGTGCAATTACAAGATACTCCTGACCTTCTTCGACTAAAAGAGAGGCGCTGACCACTTTGAACATGCTTGTAGTATTGGTTACCGCAAGTTCCACAGGCTCTGTGTCCTTGAGCACAAGGGCTGCAACAGCCTCCTCTATGGCCTGAGCCATGGCATCCACTTCCTCCTGCTGTGAAGCGGGAAGATCGCGGATCACCGCGTTTACCGCATCGGTCACTGCCCGTGCGCTCTCTTCCGTATATATGCTGAGATCCTCGGGAACCTTTGCCAGAGCTTCATCGACTGCCGAATAATCGGCCGTCTCCTCTTCCTCCGGCGCTCCCGCAGGTCCTTCTTCCTCCGCATTTTCTGTTAATTCTGTCTGTTCAGCGTTTTCCATGTCCTCTTCGCGGTCCGGAAAATCCAAGGTATCTTCATCCGGATCATCCGGTCCCGGTTCAGTGACAGTCTCTTCAGGTCCGGTTTCCGGAACTTCTTCCTTCGTCACCTCAGGCTGTACCTCACTATTCGGAGTCTCCTCATCAGGCTGCTCCCTTGAGATCCGGGCACTCTCCTGTAACAAGAGGCCGTCCCTGTCCTCATCCGCAAACGCAAAAGATCCCTGGCTCACCGCCATGGTGAAAGCCAGAGCTATGGCAAGTATTCTTGACAGTGATCTGTTCTTCAATTGATTTACCTCATCATTACGGCAGGGAGACGGAATTATCCGCCCCCTGCCCGATCAAATGTAATAGCCGGATATTCCGCAGCGAACACGATCATTGCAGATCCGTCTGTTCATCTGAGATCATTCCATTTCGATGATCTCGTCATCTGCAGTCATGCGGAAAACTGCCTTTACTGCTTCGTCTGATACAAGCTTCGGTCCGCCCAGGACGAAGCCCTTATCGATCACTTTATCGGCTGCATAATTCACCGCATAACCCGTATTATTGTTTTCAACAAGAAGCAGCGGTGCGTTCAGATATGCCGCCGCGATACCACCGCAGAGTCCGTCAGGATAATCCATAGCGTATGCTGCGACTGCTCCCTCAGGTTCCTCAAAGAAGGCTTCTGCCACCTTGATGGATGTCTCGAAACGGTTGGCTCCGCCAAGACGCTCAACTGTTCCGTAGTTGTCTTTGATATCATTCTCAAGTGCTTCAGAAAGCACTCCCGTTCCTCCAGCCAGGTAGTATTTCTTGGTCTGAAGACTCTTAAGATACTGGCTCTGCTCTTCGTTCAGAGAACCGTTTACAAGAAGCACGGGAAGCTTGGCTGCAGAAGCTGAAAGGCTGTCCGCGAAACCATTTCCGGTGCAGACGATGATGTCCTGATCTGTAACGCCTGCTTCATTAAGAATGGCGATATTGGTCTTGTAGCGGTCTTTTCCGGCAAGGCGTGTTGTGGTGATGCCTTCGATCCCGGCAGTCACTTCATCAGGTACGATACTCTCTCCGCCCAGGAGATAAACTGTGCCGTTCTCTGCGATGTTTTCCCTGATGTAGTTGTTAACATCGCTGACAACACTGCTGTGCACCAGAAGGATGGGGGCCTCCTTCACATATCCCAGATAGGCTCCTGCAAGCGCATCAGCATAACCGGTTCCTGTGGCTACGATTATGTTATCGAACTTCTTTGCTCCAAGGATCTTTTTAAGCACATCCGCCTGCTTCATGGCGGTCAGATAACGGGTCTTGCCGTAGACTCTGGTAACGCCTGAAAGGCTGAATTCGGATTCTTCCTGCTCAAGCTTGTCCTTCGCGGGAATAGCCAGATAGTACTGTGCTCCTGTGGTGGCAGTCATGTCGCTCTTCTTCACAGGCGCAACCGGCCATGCCTTTCCGCAGTAGCTTGCATCCAGCACGAAGTCGTATGTCCCGTCTTCTTTTGCTGCGATGAATTTGTTTTCATCCCATGTCGAAGGGATCGTCGTGTCTGCTTCGATATAGAAGCCTGCATACACTGTCAGGTTGCTGGGAGTGAATGCCAGATGTACCTTTGTTCCGTCCGCTGAAAGTTTGAAGGTTGGCGCAGGGTCCGACCTGGGGCTCAGCATTCCGAATGTGCTGGTCAGGTCAGCCTTTACGAACTTGACTTCTGTTCCGTCATAGTCGATGGGGCTTACGGGTGTAACTTCGTTATCATCCCCGTCAGCGAATACCGGCAGTGCCATGGCGGTGAATACCATTGCAAGACAAAGAATCAGCACTAAGGTCTTTTTGATGCCTTTTTTCATGATTGATCTTACCTTTCCTAGATTTACAGATTTTGCTTTCTGGATTTGCTTTCTTTACCCGGCATTTAAGCCAAACAAAAAACCTCCTTTCCCAAGAAAGCAGGTGCGTATGCATCAAAAACTGGCCCTTCGACCATGGATCATGCACTATTACATTGGGCACACTTTCTCCGGAAGCAATTACCAATATAACTTCGCAGCAGGTTTCCTGACTTGAAGATCACCGCCTCCTCCTGCCTTCTCAGATAGGCTTAGCCCCATCCAATGGCGTATTTAGGGGGAGACTCCCTTCTTACAGTGACCGGATCGTTCAGGTTTCACACCTGATTCCCTATTATCCGAGCTATTACCGCCCGGCACTGCAAAGCACTATTTTACCCATTCATTATATACGTTCAGGGCTTCGCTTGTCAATCCAAAACGGCCCCTTTTACTCCTCTTCTCCCTGGCTCCTGTAGAGCTCGTTTATGGCGCTCTGGGCCTGCTCAGATATGTGTTTGCTTCTGATCCTGTCCCTGTCGCTCTTTATCGCCAGCATCTCGTCTGCCACGTCCTCCAGACGGAGAAGTTCGTTTCTCGCGATATATCCGTACATCCTGCTGCCTGTAAATTCAGTGTTCATCTCCCTGGCTATGATTAGCGCGAAATCTTCGGGATAGCCCTTCCGGACCATTAGACAATAGATTTTTTCTGATATGGTAAGTTCTTCCATTCGTCCCTCCTGCACAAAAGATCCGCCCCGCAGGACCATAGAGATAGCCGCAGATGGAGCGGACATGCTTGCCGGTCTCCTCCCGGGCGGGAAAGGATCTGATCTCTCCGGGATCTGTTTAAAAAAAATATTGATTTGTAATACTATTTTTTCGTTCTTTTCAGAAGTCCCGAGCAGCCTTCCATGATGTCCTGCCAGGCTGTCTCAAAGTCATCAGTGTACCAGGGATCCGCCACTTCTGAGCCCTTTCTTTCCGTGAAATCCAGAAGAAGGACTATCTTGTTTTCCGGGTCGCCTCCTGCTATCCTTGCCGCATTCCTAAGGTTGTGGCGGTCCATGCATACTATGAGATCGTAATGGCGGTAATCCCCTGCCGTCATCTGACGTGCGTGATGCCCGCTGCATCCTATGCCGTTCTCAGCCAGTTTTCTCCTGGCAGGCGGGTATACCGGGTTTCCTATCTCCTCCCTGCTGGTGGCAGCGGATGCGATCTCGTATTTGGACTCAAGTCCGATTTTTTGCACCATATCCTTCATGGCATATTCCGCCATAGGGCTTCGGCAGATGTTGCCATGGCAGACGAACAGTATCTTTATCATGATCACCTCGATAAACAATTCATGACCAAATGATATCAAAAGCGCCGTGTTTACTCAACAAAAAAGAGAGGGCATGCCTCTCTTTTTCCGTCGTATGGTCACGCGGTAAATAACGGGCCTGAGGGACTACATTTGAAAACGTTACAAAAAATATTGTTTCAGGCAGTTAACGCACGGGTTTCTATTAAAAATGTTTATGCCTCAAATGCGCTATACCCATCGGCAATCTGTTCGATCTCGCCTTTGAGGAGCAGATTGTCCGATTGAATATCGTACTGCCGATAGTCCCATACGATCTCTGGCCGCTTCGCTTCATAACAGAACAAGGAACTTCCGTTCTTGTCAGTATCCTTTATGATCTCAAGCAATTCTTCCGACGGCATGTCGTCTATGATCCCGCGGCCTGCGCCGGCAGTGATCTTCGGATAGGCGCGCCCAGCGCCTTTCTTCATCGGCTGGATATCCGTGACCTCCATGGAAAACACTTGCTCACAGCCGAAATCATAGAGCATTTCCAATCTGCTGCCGATCTGCAAATCAAGGTCGGATAGCTTCACGCAAAACAGGCATTCATTCTCCGATATTTCCATATCCTCATCGGGAAGCTCATAGGAATCTCCATCATATGAAATGGAGAACAGATGGTATGCCATCGTATCAAAGGTGGCAAGAACTGTATAGCCCAGATGGCTGAGCGGTGCGTTGGAAGAAATCTGAAGTTCCCTCCAGATTCTGTCCTCACAACCGTCATAGATCACTTTTATCGTATAGATATTTGCCATGATCGTACACTCCTTTGTCAAAATACGGATCCGGATTTCATAAAGTCCATCAAATTGACGTGCCGTATCCCATTGCGTTTTTGCAGCAAATAATCCGTTGTCAAAAGGTACTTGGGGTAATTGTCCCGGATCTTCTCCAACGGTCGGTATTCCCGATCCTCGGTTTCTTTACTCTGCGCGATCGTATAAGCCACCTGGAGATAGGCATAGTCGGCCTCCCGGCTGCGGAGAATGAAATCGCATTCCAGCGTACCGATCCTTCCGACACTGACACTGTAGCCCCGGCTTTTTGCGTAAAAGAAGCAAATGTTTTCCAGCACCGGGCCGTAATTGATCCTGTTGTCGGTGTTGTCGCAGAAGTAAAAGCTCAGATCCGAAAGATAGTATTTCTTTTCTCCCTTCAGCGCGCGTTTGGATTTCATATCGAACCGGTCGCACTCATAAAGGATCTTTGCATTGACAAGAACCGAAATATACTTATTTACCGTTGCCCGCGTAATGTTCAGTCCGGTTTTTACCAAAGCCTCCTGCAAACTGCTGATACTCATCGTTGCGCCGAAGTTGTTGATAATGAAACGGCGGACCGCTTCAAAAGCCTCTTTATCCTTGATTTTTGCCCGTTTGCGGATATCCTTTTCAAAGATTTCGTTTACGACGCTCTCCGTATAGCTGCGTTTATCCGCCAGATCATCCAGAAAAATCGTGCGCGGAAAGCCACCCTCCGTAATAAAGCGGTTCAGCTCGATCGAAAGATTGGTGTCGACAGGCTTTCCGTAAAAAGCCTTCATCTCCAGGTACTCATCGAAGGTCAGAGGGAACATCTCTGTCTCCACATAGCGTCCGGTCAGTTTGGTAGCCAGTTCACCGCTGAGGAGATAGGAGTTGGAACCGGTGAGAAAGATGGAATAGCCTCCCTCTTCCCGATATGCGTTGATAACTTCTTCAAAGTCTTTCACGTTTTGGATCTCATCAATAAACAGATAGGTGACGCCTGTGCTCTTTGGAAAGGATGCGATCAGCTCGTCAAGCTGATCGGCGGTCTTGATCTTCCGATAGCCGCGCTTGTCAAGATTGAGAAAGATGATCTGATCTTCCTTCACGCTGCCTTCCCGCACCTCTTCTGCAATCATCTGCATCAGGCAGGACTTTCCGCAGCGGCGCACACCTGTGATCACTTTGATGATGTCTGTGGCGTGATAAAAGCCACGGATCTTCTTCAAATAATTCTCGCGCCGAAAGAGTTCCATATAAAAACCTCCGCTATAATAGCTGTTTATATGATACCCTGTTTCAGAGAAAAAGTCAAGTTATCAAATCAAATTTATATAAAATTCGAAAATATGCTCTCATAACTCCGTATTTTTCGGCGACACGCAATATAACTAACTCATTTGTTCCCCACGCTGCCGTTGCGGGGAAAGGACCTGGCATAGGTCGTCATATGTCGTCATAAAATTGTTTTAGCGGCGGAAACCCACTCTTCTTGAAGGGTGGGAGGAGCCGCCTCTCCTTTCTTAGCCTTGTTCGGCTATGTATTTTTCGATGGTTGCCAATGATACTTCTCCAATGCTACAGACAAAGTATCCGTCTGGCCAGAAAACATGTTTTTTCCAGTAGTGTTTGGCAAGATACGTTTTGTATCGAACCCACAGGCAGTGCGTTGTTTGCCTTTTGAGAATTCCTCTTACGCCGAAACTGTTCGGATACACCCACGATGAGGAAGATAGTTGAGTTCATCCAAGTTGACATAGCTGTCTTTCAGCACAGAAAATTCTTCCGGCCAATAGACTTCTGTGACGAAAGCGGACTGTGCGGCATCTCTGCCTTCGACGGCATGGAT
>CAJOKT010000037.1 GCA_905235115.1 uncultured Peptostreptococcaceae bacterium | reverse complement strand
GTATCGTGAGTCCAAATTAGTAAGCCATACTGCCTAAATACGTATTCATTATTGTTTAGTTTTCAAGTTACAAGTGTCCAATTTTTGTTGACTAGTGCAACTGTTCCACAGATGAATAAACTGAGGTAACAAATACACAGCAAATCGGACATGTTCACTACTGATATAGACCCACACCAGTCCAATTCTCTTATGCTATTCTCAAACTATTTATATGTCAAAGATAGTGCCTGCGTTATTCTGAAACAATATCCTACTGTTCTCTCCCACAATAGTAGTCAAGATCCGGGCACTTTCTGGTGTCCGGATCTTTGATTGCTCTTATAGTACTGCTATTTCACTTCCACCAGCTTCACGATGACTTCCACCATCGTTCTCATCTGGTCCACGGAGCAGAACTCCATGATGCCGTGGTAGTTGCCACCGCCGGTTGACAGATTGGGGCAAGGTATTCCCATATAGGTGAGACCCGCTCCGTCGGTACCTCCCCTGATGGGTGAGATCCTGGGCTCCACGCCGCAGGCCCTCATAGCTTCCTTTGCTCTGTCCACGATCTCGATGTGGGGCTCCACAAGTTCCCTCATGTTGTAGTAGGTGTCGCTCATCTTAAGTTCCACAGTACCCTCGCCGTACTTGACGTTGAGGAAATGCACTGCTCTCTCCACGAAATTCTTGCGCTCCTCGAATTTTTTGCGGTCATGGTCTCTGATGATCATGCCGAGAGT
Organism: uncultured Peptostreptococcaceae bacterium; assembly: GCA_905235115.1. Classification (GTDB taxonomy): domain Bacteria; phylum Bacillota; class Clostridia; order Peptostreptococcales; family Anaerovoracaceae; genus RUG754. The sequence goes on along the minus strand of CAJOKT010000037.1, from coordinate 18,525 downwards.
CGCCTCCTGCTCGATCCCGTCGAAAGCGTCCACATGGTAGAAGCCCTCATAGCCCTCGGTGTGAGCCGGAGTCTCTGCGGGGGGTAGCATCTGGATGAACTCGCTCCCGATGAGAACAGCGTTTTTCATCTTGTTTTTGGCAGAGCCCGGATGGATGTTCACGCCGTTGATCTTAATGGATGCGCCTGCTGCGTTGAAGCACTCATATTCGATGCCTCCCAGCTGGTCTCCGTCCAGGGTGTATGCATACTCACATCCGAACTTATCCGTGGAGATGTGCTCGGTGCCCCGGCCGACCTCTTCATCAGGATTGAAGCAGAGGCAGAGTTTGCCGTGCCTGATCTCAGGATGAGCCAGAAGGTATTCCACGGCCGTGATTATTTCTGCTATGCCCGCCTTGTCGTCAGCGCCCAGAAGCGTGGTCCCGTCGGTGACGATGAGCTCCTGGCCCACCAGGTTCCCGAATTCCGGGAAGTCCGCCACTCTGATTGCCGCGGATTCATTGAGCTGAATGTCCCCACCCTCGTATCTGAACCTTCTGGGATGGATGTTGGCGCCGGATACGGCGGATGATGTGTCCATGTGAGCCATAAGGCCTATGGCCGGTGCATCCTCGCATCCGGGAGCTGCAGGAACGTGGGCGTAAACATAGCCGTACTGATCCACTTCCGCGTCGCTTAAGCCCAGTCCCAGAAGCTCATCCTTAATGTGATCCGCCAGATCGAAGATCTTGGGGTTGGTGGGAAAATCCTCCGTATCATCGTAGGATGTGGTTTCAAATGAAACGTATTTCAGAAATCTTTCTATGAGATCCATTTTTTCTCCTTACTGCGGTCAGTGCCGCCGGTCATCAGCCTACTCTCTCGAAGTCGTCAGCGCCGTGCTTGCACAGCGGGCAGACGAAGTCGGGCGGAAGCTCATCTCCTTCGTAGAAGTAACCGCAGATCTTGCAGACCCATCCGTGGCGCTCTTCCTCAAGCTTTGCCTGGGGCTTCGGTTTGATGTGTGCGAAGTAGTAAGCGTAGGTCACGGAAGGTTCATCGCTCAGGATGCCTGCCTCCACCACGTCCGCCACGAACAGGGTGTGTGTCCCGTAATCGTAGGAGTCCACAACCTTGCAGGACATGAAGGCATTGGTTCCTGTGGTGATGTATGCAAGGCCGTTGGCTGAATGTCTGTAGCTTACGGGTATGTGCTCGTCAAACTTGTTGACTTCTTTTCCGGTCTGGAATCCAAAGTGTTTGAAAGTGCCGAATACTGCGGATTCAGAGAGGAATGACAGGTTGAACATGCCGGTAGCCTTGATCATGTCATGGGTGAAGTTGGCCTTGTTCACAGCGATGGTTACTCTGTTGGGATTGGATGTGAGCTGTACACCTGTGTTTATGATGCAGCCGTTGTCCTTGCCGTCGGCTTTGGCAGTGAGCACGAAAAGACCGTAGCTGAATTTTTTGAACACGTCGGGATCCACCACGGCGTCCGCCATGGCTTCCTCGTTGACCTCAGGAGCAGCGAACTTGGGGATGGTCCTGTCGATGGCGTTGATGAGAGCCTCAACTTCGGCCTCCTGTCCGGACCTCAGGCTGGACTTCAGGGTCACCGTCTCGTTCAGGATCATGATGTCCTTAAGCGGGCTCAGGATCTCCTTCATGAGTCTGCCGGAAGTTGGGGCCCAGGATCCGTTCTCCACTATGGCAACCGTTCTGTTCTGAATGTTGTGGGCAGCCAGATCTCTCAGGAACTCCTCCATGGAGACGAAGATCCCCGCATTGTATGTGGTGGAGCAAAATACCATGTGGCTGTACTGGAAGCACGCAGCGATCATCTCGGAAGCAGGTGTGACGCTTACGTCGAACATCACCGTCTTCACTCCCCTGTCTCTCAGACCGGAGGAGATGATCTCCGCCACGTTCTCGGTGTTGCCGTACACTGAGGCGTAAGCCACCACTACGCCGGTCTCCTCAGGTGTATATGTGGCCCACTTGACATATTTATCAATGATATCCTCTATCTTCCTTCTCCACACGAATCCGTGGAGGGGACAGATCATCTTGATATCAAGGCTGTGAGCTTTCTTCAGTACCTGCTGGACCTGCTCACCGTACTTGCCCACGATATTGGTGTAGTAGCGCCTGGCCTCGTCCATATACTCGGCATCGAAATCCACCTCATCTGCGAATATGGCGCCGTTAAGAGCACCGAAGGTGCCGAAGGCGTCTGCGGTGAACAGGACGCCGTCCTCGTGCTCGAAGGTCATCATTACCTCAGGCCAGTGGACCATGGGAGCGGAATAGAAAGTGAAATTATGCTTTCCTGAAGAGAAGGCGTCACCTTCCTTGATGATCATCATCTGTCCCGACAGATCCCTGTTGAAAAACTGACCTATCATATTCTTTGTCATCTGGTTGCAGATGACCGTAACATCGGGATATCTCAAGAGAAGCTCCATCATGGTAGCGCTGTGGTCGGGCTCCATATGCTGCACCACCAGATAGTCCAGCTTCCTGCCCTGAAGCACATGCTCAACATTCTGGAAGAAGATGGGTCCTACAGCCTTGTCCACCGTGTCAAAAAGCACGGTCTTGTCATCCAGCAAAAGATAGGAGTTATATGAAACTCCTCTTGGTACGGAGTATACTCCTTCAAACATTGCGAGACGCCTGTCGTTGGCGCCTACCCAATAGAGATCGTCAAGGATCTTTTTTGTGCAGTACATCTTGTTTCCTCCTTATATCATCAGGCCCTTCAGGCCTCAGTCTCACAGTTCACCATATCCAGCAGCTGCTGCAGATCCTCGCCGCAGGCTCCGCATTTATTGCCTACGTCCCCCGTTTCTTTGAGAGTCTTGAGATCCGTAATATGATTCTCCCTGATTATTTCCATAATTTCTTTTTTTGTTTTCTGTTTGCAGAGACAGACCTTGAAGTCGTCTCCTACCGCTTTCATATCCATTGTGTCCTCCAAGCAAGCCTAGATTCGGAAGTATCAAGCACCTTCCCCGCTATGATATATAATAACAAAAGAGCGTGGCAAAATCACGCTCTTTTTGAAATGCAAATCATATTGTCTGGGTACGTACCCATGTCAGTCCAAATTCTTTGGAAGAGGCTTGTGGACGGCCTTGGAAATGGGTCTGACCTCCATCTCATGGGCCCAGAGTTCTTCCGCCTTAGGCGCCCATTCCTTAGCGTACTCATAGCATTTGGCGCAAAGGTGCTCGGCGCTTTCCTCGGCTTCCAGGTCGGTGGACTTGGCTCCAGTTCTCTCGATGATCTCCTTGAGCTTGTCAGGGTTCTCCAGCATGGGACAGGGCTTGAGCAGGTTGTCATTGAAGGGCTGACCCTTCATGTATTCCAGGAAAAGCGGCTGCTGGAGGCACTCCAGAAGGGTCTTTTCCTTGATGTTTGCTCCTGAATAGTGGATGAATACGCAGGGCTCCACGTCTCCGTTGGCGTTGATGTGGCAGTACTTTTCGCCTCCCGCTACGCATCCGTTTACGAACTCACCGTCGTTCTGGAAGTCGATGGTGAAAAGTTCCTTGCCGCCCTCCATGGCTCTGATATCTCTGATCTTGTGGAACATGTACTCTCTCTGCTCCGGTGAGAGCAGCAGTTCAGTGGAAGCGTTCATTCCCACCGGCATATAGTGGAAATACCATGCGAAGAAGCATCCCTTCTCAATGAGCATATCCAGGAACTCATCGGAGGTTACCGCGAGATAATTCTGTGAGGTGTAGCAGATGGATACTCCGAAGGGGATCTTGTACCGGTGCATCAGATCCATGGCCGCAGTAGCCTTCTGGAAGTGTCCCTCTCCCCGTCTCCCGTCATTGGCCTCCTCGAAGCCTTCGATGGAAACTGACACGAAGAAGTTCTTGACCCTGAGGAGGTCTTCACAGAACTGCTCGTCTATAAGTGTTCCGTTGGTGAACGCGTGGAAGGCTACCTTTGGATGTGCTTCACAGAGCCTGATGATATCCTTCTTCCTGATGAGAGGCTCACCTCCTGTAAACAGGTACGCTCTGATCCCCAGTTCCTCGCCCTGGCTGACCACTGAATCAAGTTCTTCATAGCTGAGACTCATCTGGTGGCCATACTCCGCCGCCCAGCATCCGGTGCAGTGCATATTGCAGGCTGTGGTCGGATCTATGAGGATCAGCCATGGCATGTTGCATCCGTATTTCTCTCTCAGCTTTCTGGACTCCTTATATCCTGTAAGGCCAGCCTCAAAGAAAACGTTTAACATGAACATCTTAAGGATGCCCGGGTCGACTTCCTTCATGATCCTGTCCACATAGTGTCCCCACTTGCTGTCGGGGTTTTCTATGATATCCTCCAGGTCCTTGTATGCCAGATCCGACCAGGAGTCTCCCATTATACTTTTTACCATTTTAAGGAGAGATCCGAAGGTCTCCTGTGGTGATTTTGTCTTGCCCTTTGTCAGAATGTTGTCCACAACCTTCCCGAATGCAGCTCTTTCAGCTGAATGGACCAAATTTGCCATTTTTTCCTCCTATACCGTATAAAATATTTTTCAAAAAATACACTTTTAATATATACTTTTCGTTCCGCCGAATCAATCTTTATTTTTAAATAATTGTACAGCTGGTTAATCTAATCTCACGGATTAGATTAACACTTCCCCGTGAGCAAGTCAAGGCGTTTCATAAATTATTTCACTTGATTTTATATATAAGCTTGTTATAATATAGATCATACAGGTGCCGCAGCCGGACACCGGAGGGAAAAATGGAACTTAACGAAAAAACACTTGAAGAATGGCTTCCCTACTGGAAGGATTATGTGTCAAACTACAGGCTTCCCGACTGGGAAAGCATCCCGGACTTCGGACTTTATATGGAGCAGGTGGTGACCTACATCAGGGAAAAGATAGGCTACGCCAAGGTGGGAGATGAGGGCAGCGAGGTCATAACATCCTCCGCCATCAACAATTACGTGCGCAAAAAACTCATGCCCGCCCCTGTCAAGAAGCGCTACTACCGTGTCCACATCGCATATCTTCTGATCCTCTGCATACTGAAGCAGTCCCTTACCATTTCAGAGATATGCCAGATGTTCCCTAACGAGGTGAAAGATGAGGACCTCAAGGTCTTCTATACTGCCTTTGCCAATCAGCATATCCAGGCAGCGGAGTACTTCATCAAGCGTATGGAAGCGGACAGGGACATTTTTTTAAACAACGATCCCGATAATTCCCCCTACGACCAAATGAGCCAGTTCATTCTGGATATGGCCATACTTTCGTCTTTTGCGAAGCTCATTTCCGAAAAGCTCATCGATTACACGAGCAAAGAGAAATAGACCGGGTCACGGCCAAAAAAAACCTTGCCATGCGGCAAGGTTTTTTGATTGTATATATGGGATCCATGTCAGGCTCTTATGACCACCCTCATTCCGTCGGGAACCATCTCGTAAAGCTGCTTCATCTTGTTGAAGGGAAGATTCACACAGCCATGAGAACCGTTATACAGATATATGGTGCCTCCGAAATAGTAGCGCCATGTGGCGTCATGCAGGCCGTAGTAGTTGCCTTTGAAGGGCATCCAGTAGTTTACGTCAACGTCCCACTCTTCATCGTCCTTTTCTCCCTTGAGGTTCACGTCTCTGGCGTGGGCAAGGATCTTATAGGTGCCCAGAGGAGTTTCAAACCCCGGCTTTCCCGTGACTACCGGAGTGGTGAGTTTGACCTCTCCATACTCAAGATACCACAGCGTCTGATCACTTATGTCCACTATGATGCCGGTACCATAGACGTAGAGATCTTCTCTCTTCATCATCTCCTTGTATTCCTCATATTTGATCCTTCCTGAAGATGGGTACGGCGTTATCGTATAACCGTACTTTGTGAAGGGAAGCATGGAGATATATCCGTTGTCATCGAAGTGGTATCGGTAGCCCCCTACCAGATCGAAGCCTCTTCGTCCGGCGTTCATCTGAAGGCCTGCTGCTCCGTTTTCAATGAGTCCCTCTCCCCCCAGGACAGTGACCGAAGTCATTCCCCTGGATAATTCATAGTTGTATGGGCGTCCGCATGCTTCGTTGGCAGAAAGGATCACAGGGCAGTTCCTGATATAAGCGAGGAGTCCGCCCGAGAGTCCGTCAGGAAAAGAATTGGCATAAGCCATGACCGCTTCTTTGGCCCCCGGGAAGTAATGCTCTGCTATGTTCACCGTGGTCTCATAGCGGTCATTTCCGCCGATCCTGACCACGTTTCCGTATGTGCTGCAGGCATTGGCAACATTTCCCGGCACAACAGCCTCTCCGCCTATTACGGTGAAGCTGTGTTCGCCGTAGGAGAAACCGCTGAGATAGTCCTTCTGGGAATCCGTCAGCCCTGCTCCAGCCAGAATTATGGGTTTGCCAAGAGCCGAGACCGATATGGCATCCGGGAAATTGGACCCGGAGCAGATGATCACTTCAGACTGAGGCGTTCCTGCCGCCTCCATAAGCTCGTCGGCCTTCCTTATAACTGCCAGATTGGTCTCGACCCTGTCCTTGCCCCAAAGCCTCACTGTATTGTACATCTCAAGATAGAGTTCAAGCTCGCCCGTTACAGCGCCGCTTCCTCCGAGAATGTAAACAGTCCCCTGCGGGCTCATCTTATTCTTGATGTAATCGGCTGCCGTCCTGAAATTGCTGTTGTCCACCAGGATTATGGGAGCCTTGGCAGCCGCTGCCAGATAGCTTCCCGAGAGAGCATCCGGGTATGAGGTGCCGCAGGCCACAATGATGCTGTTGAGAGGACCTCCACCCAGTTCAGCCTTGATCTGATCAGCCACCTTATAGGCTGTGTCATATCTGTCGGACCCTGCGATCCTGTAGATGCCGGACCTTCCGGCCGCCTGTACCTCCCCGCCGGGAAGAGCTCCTGCGAAGGCAAATGCTGCAGTGCAAAAAACCGAAGCCATGATCACTGCGACCAGCGCCCTCTTCATCAGATGCTTCATGTTAAGTTGAGTTACGGTGTTTTTCATCTTGCCTTATTTTCTACTTTCTCCATTCACGCCTATCATGGATATTCCCTTGGCCTTTCCCCCGGGAAGAGCCTTGATGAGAGCTTCCACCGAACTGAACCGGTCTCTCAGACCTGCGTTGTATGGTCTGAAATATTTCGCCCCATCCGGCGCATCCTCTCTGGATACATAGATCGTGTGGATCTGCTTGAATATATTGCTCCCGTCGTTCATGACGGTCAGGATGATGTGAGGACAGTAGGCTGCAAGTACATCGAAATCCGACTGATCCGACGTAAAACACGTTTTTAGCCCCATGTCCTTTAAAAGATCCTCCATGGCCTGAGCCGACACGCCGAACCTGCCTCCCAGCATCACACCGCTTCTCTCGAATCTCTCGATGAGATCCGGAAGCTCCGTCGCTTTGGTTCCGCTGTCGTATTTTTTCAGCAGGTTGTAGACCGCGATGACCTCGCAGCCGGCCGTTGCCATGTCGGAACGGCCGATAGCTATGCCGGAAAGCGCAGACTGGTCATCGATCAGACTGGCCCTGCCGTACAGCCCTGCCTCCTTCACCCGGATATAGTTCGCGGAAAAGTTTCCGTAGGGATTTTTTTTATTTTTTGTCAGAAGGCCGGCACCGGTAAGGATCATCTCTGCCTTGAGAATGCTGTCGTTATTCATGCCCGGAACTTATTTCTTCGCCTCGAATACTGCCTTGCAGCCCTTGTATGTCATATAGCAGTCAAGCTTGGACACAACTTCAAAGGGCGCATGCATGCTGAGTACCGGAACGCCTGCATCGATGGTCTCGATGTTTCTGTTGGCCATGTCAAGAGCAACAGTTCCGCCGCCGCCCTCGTCGATCTTGCCCATCTCTGAAAGCTGCCAGAGAACTCCGTTCTCGCTGAAGATCTTCCTGATGTATGCCACAGTCTCAGCATTGGCGTCAGATGCTCCGCCCTTGCCGCGGCCGCCGGTGTACTTGCAGATGGCGATGCCGTGGTTCATGCGGGACTCGTTGTTCTTCTCGAAGACTTCCATGAATATGGGATCCAGCGCGGCGGTAACATCCGCGGACAGGCAGAAGGACTCAGCAAAGCAATCGTAGAGGTCCACGCCCTGTGTTTTGCACATTGAGTTCATGAAGTGCTCGAAGGCCTGGGAGATCATGCCTGTGATCCCCATGGAACCGATTTCCTCCTTATCAGCAAAGATGCAGACCGCTGTTCTGTCGGGGATCTCCTCCATGTCCAGAAGAGCCTTGAGCTCCGCGAAGGCGCAGACTCTGTCGTCATGGCCGTACGCGCCGATCAGGCTTCTGTCGAATCCGATCTCTGTGGCCTTGAATGCCGGAACAGCCTGGAGTTCTGCGGACATCAGGTCTTCCTCGATGATGCCGTATTTCTCGTTGAGGATCTCCATCACATGCTGCTTGAATCTCTGCTTGGCTTCCTTGTCGGTAACAGGCTCGGAACCGATGAGCAGGTTCAGGTTCTCTCCGGGGATGGCGTCTCCCAGAGTCTTGGAAGCCTGAGACTTTCCAAGGTGAGGAAGGATGTCGGTGATGACGAACTTGGGCTCGTCTCCCTCACCCCACTTGACATAGAGATTGGTACCATCCTTCAGGCAGACCATGCCGTGGATCTCCAGAGGAATGGTCACCCACTGGAACTTCTTGATGCCGCCGTAGTAATGAGTCTTAAGATACGCCATCTCCTCATCCTCATAGAGAGGCTGGGGTTTGAAGTCCAGTCTGGGGGAATCTGTATGAGCCGCAGCGATGTTGGCGCCTTCCCTGAGGGATCTCTTGCCGATGACAGCCAGATCGATGTTCTTGCCCCTGTTGTTGTAATATACCTTATCACCGGGCTTCAGTTCCATGCCCTCTACGTATGGCTTGAATCCCTTGGCCTCGGCCAGCTTGATGCACTCGACGACGCACTCACGCTCGGTCTTCGCAGCGTTCATGAAATCGATGTACTGAGCGGAGTATTCCTCCATCTCTCTTCTCTGTTCATCATTGATAAGGTCGAATCCGTTGACCTTTTCAAGTAAAATACCCATGCGGTATTACCTCCTGTTAATACATTCAGAGCCACAAAACTCCATTAGATAGTTTACAGGAATATGTGTACAAATTCAAGCACAACTGAAAAATCATTTTTTGCGCAAAAAAAGAGCCCCGGGGGGACTCTCTTCCGTTTCAAAAAATTCAAAACTCCGTGGCCTGCCCTTCAGCAGAGCCAGGCGCTTTGCTCCCGGTCACTATTTCACCCTGCCGGATCCGGGATGATCCGCAAGTATCTTTGCAGCGTCCTCTCTGGCTCTCATGTCTGCCGACCGAAAAGCCTCCACCATATCTCTCTCATATTCCGTCAGCATCGTCCCCGTCACCGTCTCCCTTCCGAGAAGATAATCGCAGGACACATCCAAAATGTCTGCCATCTTTTCAAACATGTCAAGGGGAGGCATGCGCTTCCCTGTTTCATACCTTGAGTAGACAGAAGATGAAATGCCCAATAGTTCAGCGGCTTTGCGCTGAGTCATTCCACGGGCCAGACGGACCTTTTTGATGTTATCTGCTAACATAAGCCTGCTGCCTTTCAAATGAAATACCCCATATTATAAATAATAAGGGGTAATCGACTACTAACATATTTCATTTTTGGCAGATGAAGGACCCGTCGCTTGCCAATTTGGCAATTTCAGGCTTACAGGTGGGGGCCCGCTTCTTTAAGCTTATCCGATCCTTCGTACACCTCGTATTTCTTAAAGTTGTCAATGAACATGCCGGCAAGTTTCCTGGCCTTCTCTTCCCACTCCGCGGGATCATCGTAAGTATCCCTGGGATCCAGGATGCTGTTGTCGACTCCTTCAAGCTCCGTGGGAACTGTCAGACCGAAGTAAGGGATCTCCTTTGTGGGGGCATTGTCTATCTCTCCCGAAAGAATGGCGTCGATGATGCCTCTCGTATCTGAAATGGATATTCTCTTCCCCGTTCCGTTCCAGCCCGTGTTCACAAGGAAGGTCCTGGACCCGGACTTGCGTACCCTCTTGAGAAGCTCCGTGGCATACTTCAATGGCTGAAGTTCCAGGAAAGCCTGTCCGAAGCATGCTGAGAACGTGGGAGTGGGCTCGGTGATGCCTCTCTCTGTTCCTGCCAGCTTCGAGGTGAATCCGGAAAGGAAGTAATACTCCATCTGCATCTGTGAAAGGATGGATACCGGAGGAAGCACACCGAAGGCATCAGCTGAAAGGAAGATGATGGACTTGGCTGAAGGCCCTTCGGAAATAGGTCTTACGATGTTATCTATATGTTCGATGGGGTAGGATACACGGGTGTTCTCCGTGACACTCTTGTCAGTATAGTCCGGAACGCCCTCCTCGGAAACTGTAATGTTTTCCATGAGGGCATCGCGCCTGATGGCACGGTAGATGTCAGGTTCCTCCTTCTCATCCAGATCGATGGTCTTAGCGTAGCAGCCGCCTTCGAAGTTGAAGACTCCCTGGTCGTCCCAGCCGTGTTCGTCATCGCCGATGAGAAGTCTCTTGGGATCCGTGGAAAGCGTGGTCTTGCCTGTTCCGGAAAGACCGAAGAATATGGCGGTGTTCTCCCCGTTCAGGTCTGTGTTTGCGGAGCAGTGCATGGCAGCCACTCCTCCAAGTGGCAGGAAATAGTTCATCATGGAGAACATGCCCTTCTTCATCTCGCCGCCGTACCAGGTGTTTAATATCACCTGCTCACGGGAGCTTACATTGAAGGCAACAGCAGTCTCGGAGTTTAAGCCCAGCCTCTTGTAATTGGTGACCTTGGCCTTGGACGCCGTATATACCACGAAATCAGGCTGGAAGTTTTCCAGTTCCTCCTCAGTGGGCCTTAGGAACATATTCTTCACGAAATGAGCCTGCCAGGCCACCTCCATGATGAAGCGGACAGCCATTCTCTCCTTGCGGTCTCCCGCACCGCAGAATGCGTCCACCACATACAGCCTCTTGTTTGAAAGCTGCTTTATGGCCTTTTTCCTGAGCTGTGCCCAGACCTTTTCGGAGATGGGATGGTTGTCATTGGGGAACTCCGGCGTGGCCCACCAAACCGTTCTCTTAGACTTCTCGTCCACCACGATATATTTATCCTTGGGAGAGCGGCCCGTGTAGATGCCTGTCATGACATTTACCGCGCCGTTATCCACGATAGTCCCTCTCTCATATCCTTCAAGCCCCGGGTCAGTCTCATCGTAGAAAAGCTTCTCGTAAGACGGCTGGTAAACGATACCCTTTGTTCCTGTGATCCCATACTGTGTAAGATCTACTGTACGCATTAAGATGATCCTCCTGACCAGATTAAAAATTATTCGGTGCTCTTCCCCGGCCCCTCGGGACCGCAAAAAACACCTGCTGATTTACTCTTATTTTATGATTGTAACACAAAAGATGCCTTTTGACATAACGATCTGCAAATACTTTTTGCGTCACACTTTGACTTCCAGCCATTTGCCTCTTGCAAGCCTGATGAGGAAAATGGCTCCCCTGAAGGCCAGCTCACAGGCCATGGCGACCCATGCGCCCCTCAAGCCCATACGGCCCACCAGGATCAGCATGAGAGATATCCTCACACCCCAGATGCTGACCATGTTCATGATGCCCGGAACCAGCGTATCCCCTGCGCCCCTCAGCGCTCCTGCCGCCACTATGGACGCTCCGAACAAAGGCTCCACCAGAAGCTCGATCCTCAGAACGCTGACCGCCAGCATCCTGACCTCCTCCACAGGAGTGAGGAAACCTAGGACCAGCGGGCAGGCAAAGTACATGATGATCCCGGTTATCCCCATTATGATCATTCCCATCAGCGTGGATATCCAGGCAAAACTCTTGGCCATGGGCTTGTTCTCAGCGCCGATGCTCTGACCCACCAGTGTAGTGGCCGCACCTTCCAGGCCGTAGCCGGGCATGTAGCAGATTGCTTCCGCAGTAACTGCGAAAGAGTTTGCCGCGATGGAGACCGTGCCCAGAGGTGCCACGATCCTTGTGGATGCCACCTGGGCGCCGTTCAGGGCGATGGACTCCATTGCCATGGGTATGGCTATCTTGAGGGCCTTCTTGAAAACATCCATTTCAAGAGGCGCCTTCTCACCCCTGATTATCCGCAGGAAGGGTTCTCTGACAGCCCCGATGAGGAGCAGTATTATCCCCACCAGCGCGTTGGAAAGCACCGTTCCCAGCGCGGCCCCGGCCACTCCCAGGCCCGCGCCCCTGAATTCAAGTCCGAACACAGTGAATTCTCCGTATATGAGAAAAGCGTTGAAAACTATGTTTAAAGCACACCTTGCTATGGACAGAAGCCCGGGCGTTCTGGTGTCGCCTATGGCCTGCAGGCTCTTCATGGCGTAGAACCCCAGATCGTTCAGCGGAAGGCTGGCTGATATTATCAGGAAATATATGGTGGCGTCCCTTCTTATCTCCTGCTCCGCCCCAAGGAAACCTGGAAGCGGGAAGGCCAGTATTGACCCGATGACAGCAGCGATACACGCCGCCATAAGAGAGACCTTGATGCCCTGCCGGAATATATTTCTGGACCCTGCTCCGTCATTTGCTCCCGCCTTATGAGAGATCAGCACAGAGTATCCAAATACCGGAGCCAATGACACGTCAGCGATGAGCCATATGGATGACGATACAAGACCTACGGAAGCGGAGGCCTGAGCTCCCAGCTGTCCCACCATGGCAGCATCGATGTACTGCATGGCGATTGTGATCTGTGCCAGGATAATGGGCAGACTCAGTTTCAGCGCTATCTGGACCTTCCTTATGAGGGGCAGCTCCCTGTTTGTCCTGATCTCTTCAGTAGGGTTTATTCTCTCCATTGCAATTTCTCATTGTAACACATATGCCGCACAAAATGTGGACGGCAAACAAATATATTTGCTTATTTTTTGCAATCGCATACTATAGATGTTATAATACCCCTTGCCGGCTTACCGCCGGAGAGATACACAATGGCAGAGACAGACAGAGTGACCAAAACTAAAGATCAGGCAGCCCCTAAGCTTTGGACCCGGGATTTCACCATAATCACCGTGGGTTCCGTGGTTTCCATGTTCGGAAACTCCCTTTCGGGATTTGCCATCAGCCTCATGGTGCTGGATTATTCCAGTTCCACTTTTTTGTATGCCATCTACATGATCTGCTACACTGCGCCGCAGCTGATCATGCCCATACTTTCCGGGGCCTTCCTGGACAGATTCTCCCGAAAAAAAACCATCTATTCTCTGGACTATCTGTCATCAGCGCTGTACGCCGCAGCTGCGGTCCTCCTTTTCAAGGACTGGTTCAGCTTCGGTATATTCGCTGTCTTCGCCTTTCTGGTAGGGTCCATAAACAGCATCTACATGGTTGCCTATGAGAGTTTCTATCCGCTTCTGATCGCTTCTGAGAACTATTCAAAGGCTTACTCTGTGGCCAGCATCCTGGAGACGTTCTCCGCCGTCATGGTACCCGTTTCCGCCTTCCTGTACAATCAGATCGGCATGGCACCGATCCTGGCCATAAACGCTATATGCTTCTTCACTGCGGCCACGATGGAGACCAGGATAAGGCAGGAGGAGACCTATACTGAGACTCACAGTCTCAATAATGAATATGAATACGGTGAGCGTCCCGGAGCTCTGCAGGATCAGGAAAGGATCCGCTACACTCCCGATATCGTTATCAGGGACATCCGCGAAGGCCTCAAATATCTCTGGAGCGAGAAAGGTCTTCTGGCAGTCGCCGCATACTTCGCCTTTTCCTTCTTCGGCATGGGAGCCACCAATGTGCTGACCCTCCCCTATTTCAGGTCCACCTATGACAACGGCGAATATGTCTTCATCATGGTGTTCGCTCTGGGGGTTCTGGGCAGGATGCTGGGGGGCATGTGGCACTACCGTCACAAGCTTCCTCCTGCAAAAAAATACACCATCGCACTTACTGTATACATAGCACTGAGTGTTATCGAAGGTGTTTATCTGTTTCTTCCCATACCTCTGATGATGATCCTCTTCTTCTTCCACGGAGTAGGCGGAATCACCAGCTACACCATCAGGATATCCGGCACCCAAAGCTACGTTCCGGATGAAAAAAAAGGCCGCTTCAACGGCGCCTTCAACATGCTGAGCACCTCTGGGATGCTCCTGGGCGAGCTTTTCGGGGGAGCCATGTCAGTGATACTTCCCGTCAGGACCGTGATTGTCATCACCATGGTGATCCTCACACTGGCGGCCATCATCTTCATCGGACGGAACAGGGAAGAAGTTTCGAAGATATATAACAGGTAAGTTAAAAGGAGATGCGGCAAGCATCTCCTTTTTAGTCTTCAGGATACGATTCCTTCTACATCCTCTATGATAGCGGCCAGCCTACGGCCAATGTATATGAGTTCATCATCCGTGAATGGTAATGCCTCGAATCCGCTGAAATAAGATTCTACTATTTCATTATTTATCAGGTTGATCGTAGCGTTCACCGTGGGACCTGCGACGGCACCGCCTCCGCCATTATCAAAAGTAAATCCGAAGGAGATGCTCTCCCTGTTTTCATCTGCCCATGCTGCTCCGCCTTCAGTTCTTTTGTCCCGGAAAAACTTGCCAAGGAAGTACGGGTCAGCATAATACAGTTCGCCCATATAAGTTCCGCCCGTCGCATTTATTATTACGTGATTAGCAGGCATGTATTCCATATGCCCCACATCATATCCATTGATAGTGTATGCACCATTATCAATGTCATATGTGGCTAAGGTCAGCTCACTGATATCTCTCAGCTCATACCTGATCTCAGTCCCGTAAACATCACTGACATAGTACATCTTCCAGGGTGCGGCCGGGTCATTCAGATCCGCCTCCACTACTACCTCGACGTTCATTTCTCCCGAAACACCATTTGATCTCAACGTAAGGTAAGAGCTTAGCAGCGTCCTGTACCGCTTCTTTCCGTCTTTTTCCGTAACTTCTCTCTTTTGACTGGAAACACTGCTTACGTCATATTTCTTGCCGTAATTCATAATGAGCCAGCTTATGGCTGCCGTGTCCATGTTTTCTTCCGTGGCTTCCGGCACGAACCGGTCTCCATCTTTTTTGAATCTCAGTTGGAGCCCGATGCCATCCCACAGATCTGAGCCATAGTTAAGGCCTACCGTCTCTCCGTCAGCCCAGCCATTGTACGCAAAGAAATCAATTCCTGTATATTCTTTTAGTCCCGCGTTTATCCTGTTCAAAGCATCAGCGCTGAAGTTCATGATGTTCTTCATTTCCTCTTCAGGCATGAAGTCGTCTCTTTCGGGCATTGTTTCATCCAGTTCAGATCTGTTGACAATGAGGCCTTTAGTCATATTTGAATTCATGCGAATGGCCGTGCCCTCGACAGGGTTGACACTCTCGGCATAGATATATGGCGCTTCAGGGCTGCCGGTAAGATCTTCCCGGAATGATGTGTTTACGTCTTTTACACAGAAAAACCCCATTTCATCCGCTGTGACCCTTTGCGAAAAAGGTATGTTATACTCCGTCCCTATTTTGATAATAATCTCCTCATTCGGTTCGCCATGGCTTATGCCATAGATCATATCAAGGTCGCGGTCGAACCAGAGACTGATCTGGCTGTCACAGACCATGTATCCTGTATTTCCTTCGTTGACTTGGTCATCTGCCTTGTACATGAACCCCAGGATCCTTTTTGTTCTGATGACCGACAGGCCCTCGTCTTCGCATTCTGCGATTATTATGCCCAGGCCATCGGATCTTGTATATTTGTAAAGGACGCCGTCCGACGGACCGTAATGGAAGGCTGCTTCAATTGATTCCAGCACCTTTTCCTGAGAAAGGTGAAGGCCCGAGGCCCTTGCGGATATGAATAACAGCACGATGACCACTATAAGTACAATTATGCTGAATCTGAGTCTTCTCATGTTCTCACCCTCTACTGACCGGGCAGTTCCACTTCAATCCTGAAATGCCTCCCCTTGTACGTAATTTCATCCCCTTTGAATTCGATGATCAAAAGTTTCGAGCCTTCGGGCATGCCAATGATCTCACGTTGTATATAATCGATGTATCCCCCGTTTGAGGACCCGCTGAGGCTCACCATAACCAGGCCTTCTTCATTGAAGATCATATCCGCAGTTATATCGAAATGAATCGAGTCCTTAAGCGGACTGGTGATATCCCGATATCTCAGTTCAAGCGTCCCATCCTGTTTTTTGACAAGTTCGTCGAAAATGAGTTTGTGATCATCCAGTATCACCTTTTCATCGATGTCCACTGTCCATATGGGCTCGCCGTGAATCGAAGAATCGTCGTACCCCGTGATGATATCCGGGATGGATACTGCCGTCTTGGCGATCACTCCGAAGAGCGGGCCTGTGACCGGATTCAGGCAAAGAATCACCGTCACGATCAGACACAACTTCAGAACCTGCCAGATCCATCCGACTACTGCATTATGGGCCTTGTTCATTAGTTTGCCCACTTCAGTGCTGTCGCCGATGTTGTCCAGCACTGCGTCTCTTGCTTCCTCCTCGGACATGCCGTCTGATATGTAGTCGCTGAGCATATCATTCATGTGTTCCTCGAACTCCATTCTTATCCGGTATCTGTCCGGTGAGAACCTGACGTGGCTTAGCATGGAATCGAGATAATCATCCCATTCCTTAAAACGCATATGCCGTTCCTCCGGCTACTCTCACCACCCCGCGGGCATACTCGTTCCACTTTTCTTTTTCTGCCGCCAGTTGGTCTGCCCCTGCTCTGGTGATCTTATAGTATGTGCGTGTTTTGCCGTTATCGGCTTCACTCCGATATGACTTGACGTAACCATCTGATTCCATCTTGTGAAGCACCGGATACAGAGTCCCCTCCTTGAACTGGAAAACATCCTCGGACCTTTCCTTAAGTTCCTTGATGATCTCGTATCCGTAGCAGTCCTTCTCGCTCAAAAGAGAGAGCAGAAGAAGCATAGTCGTTCCGCCTAGAAGCCCTTTATCGTTTACCATTACAATACCTCCGATCGTTTATAGCAAAATGCCTCGATTCTCGATGCATCTTCATTATACCTTGAGGCTCGAGGTATGTCAAGCACATTTTTTTCAGTTTTCAATCTGTGTAAAAGAATCTTGACCCGTCCTTGATCTTGATCACGAAACTTCCAAGATAGAATGATAGCGAAGGCGAATTGTCATCAAGCAGCTAAGTATGGTGGTATTCTATTATCACAATAATTATATCTTGACTGTAAAAAACAACTCCCGGGAATGTTCCATCCCGGGAATAGCATCTTTTGTATTTTGGATTTTTAGATCCGTAGGTTCTGATGTTTTAGCTGAACAGTTCATTAACTGCATTGTCGCTTATCAGTGAGGGACCGCCCAGTACTGCACCGACCTTGATGTCGTTTTCCTGAATGTATGCTTCTGCA
The DNA here is from genome assembly GCA_905235115.1 of uncultured Peptostreptococcaceae bacterium. Lineage (GTDB taxonomy): Bacteria > Bacillota > Clostridia > Peptostreptococcales > Anaerovoracaceae > RUG754. Next base: position 1,106 of record CAJOKT010000037.1, on the reverse strand, counting down.
TACTGAGTCTGACCATCTGTCACCAGAAGGAGTGGTCCTCCCATGGTCTTTGCCAGTACTCCTCCGCAGAGTCCGTCCGGGAAAGTCAGACCATAAGCCAGTACCGCTGCTTTCGGCTCCTCGAACAGTGCTTTGGCCACGTTCACCGAGGTCTCGAATCTGTTCGCTCCGCCTATGCGTTCCACTGTGCCGAAGTCTCTGAACTCACCTTCGATCTCCTCGCTGACTGCGCCCTTGCCACCTATCATTGTGAAGTTCAGAGTGCCTTCCAGACTGTCAAGATACTGCTTCTGCACATCCATGATAGATTTGTTTACAAGGAGGATCGGCTTGCCCGTAGCAGCTACCGACAAACTGTCCGCAAAACCTGTTCCGCTGCAGACCAGTATGCTGCCGGAATTCTCATCAAATTTGGAGGCTTCGCTGAGAATGGCGACGTTAGTCTCGTACCTGTCCTTACCTTTGAGTCTTGTGATCTCATATCCGCTCAGGCCTTCCACGGAAGCATCGGGAACCACTGCACTTCCTCCGAGCAGGTATATCTTGCCGTCGGGTCTCAGATTATCCTTGATGTATTCCTGTACTGCACTGATGTGGTCTTTATTGGAATCCACCAGGAGGATCGGGGCCTCAAGTACTCCGGACAGATAGCTTCCAGCCAGAGCATCAGCGTAGTTTCCGCCGTAAGCCAATATCACTGTGTCGAACGTATCTGTTCCCAGAGACTCCTTGAGTGCGTCTGCAACGTTCAGTGATGTCTCATATCTAGATTTGCCGTATATACGGTCCACAGTCGGCTTGATCCTGTTTGTCTCGATTTTGTGGACCTCCGATATCCATCCATAGTAGGGCGTGGTGTCAGAGGGTACGGTATCGATAACTACTCTCTCTGTGGAGAAGATGACGGCGTTCTGTCTCTGATATACGGGAACCTCTACTGCCCAGTCAAGGATGATATCAAGGCAATCTCTGTATACGGACTTTCTGTATGTCTGGTCAAGGTTGGATCTTGCGTCCATGATGAGCTGGTCAAGCTCGGGATCAGCGATGTCATACATGTAGTTGGAGCCGCCTGCGTCCTTTCCGGATTCAACTCCGGAGTAGTA
>CAJOKT010000036.1 GCA_905235115.1 uncultured Peptostreptococcaceae bacterium | reverse complement strand
TTCTTCTGTGCCATAATTAAACCTCCTATGGTACGTCATCTATATACTACCATAGGAGGCTTATCTTTTACATATTTACAGACTTTTTCTCACAGTCTCAGATTTTCCAAATTCCATAACCTTCCGGAACTCACTTCGCTTCTTGCTTCGATTGCTGATTTTCATCAACTTGATGAGTCGGCAGGTATACCCGACTTCGATGGTTACACCGATGCTCTTGTGGCCAAGACCCAAGCATTCGAGGATTACCTAAAGGATATTTCTACCAGGGCAGATGACGTCAGAAACGGCCGCATCAACAGAAAAGATGATAACATGCTGAAGATCACGACAGACGGCAGAAAAGCTGCTTTGGACCTGAGGCTGGTTGATCAGAATGCAGCATTCACTTATCAGTCGAAAGTGGCGCGCTGCGCAGAAAACGTGGCAGACATTTACTTTAAAACGGCCGGAGACAGAAGCGCTCAACTGATCTTTTGCGATACTTCCACGCCAAAAGATGAGTTCAATATCTATTCGGAACTGAAGGATCGTCTTGTGATCAACGGCGTTCCGGACTATCAGGTGGCTTTCATTCACGATGCGGATACAGAAAAGGAAAGATCTGTGCTTTTCGCCAAAGTACGGCGTGGCGATATCCGCGTTCTCATCGGTTCCACATTCAAACTGGGGCTTGGCGTAAATATTCAGGAAAGACTTATTGCACTGCACCACATGGATGTTCCCTGGAGACCGGCCGACATGGTCCAGCGCGAGGGCAGAATACTTCGCCAGGGGAACACAAGCGATAAAGTATATATCTTCCGCTACATAACAGAAGGCAGTTTTGACGCATACTCCTGGCAGCTGCTGGAAACAAAACAGCGTTTCATATCAAGTCTGCTGTCGGGCTCGCTCACCGAGCGCTGTGGGAAGGATATTGAAGATACTATCCTCGACTATGCTGAAGTGAAGGCACTGGCAGTCGGCAACCCTCTAATAAAAGAGCGCGTGGAGGCAGCCAATGAATTGACGCGTTACACGACTCTACAGAGGAAACTGGTAGAGTCCAGGATCAGGCTTGAGCAGGAACTTATTGAACTGCCCGGCAAGATCCAAAGGCAGACAGAGATCATAGGTAATTGTGCCCTTGACTTTGCGTTTTACAGTGACTGGAAAGAGGCCAATCCTCCTTCAGAAGACAAGGAAGAAATCAAAAAAGAACTCGAAATACGTAAGCAGATCCGTGAACAAATTGGTTCAGCCGTCAGAAAGAATGTGCTGGAGACAAAGGAAAAGATGCTCATGACGTATCGAGGATTTGATGTGGTTCTCCCAGCCAACATGATGCCCGAAAGACCATATGTCTGGCTGAAAAAGAACGGCAAGTATTATGTGGAACTTGGTGAGGCAGACAGGGGAATAATGATTAGGATCGATAACTTCCTTGACTCTCTGGAGTTGCACCTTCAGAAGCAAAAGAACCTACTCAGCAAGCTTAAAGATCGAAAGAAAGATATAAAAACTGAGCTTGCAAAATCAAAAAGCTACACTGACATGATAGATACCTACAAGAAGAAGGTCGAAGAATTGGATAAGAAACTGGGGGTTGATAAGAAATGAGCGACGTTAAGCTTTCAAATATTCCATCGATGAGCGTAGGCGGATTGGTGGGCATTCTCAGTAATGCCTACAGTTCGGTAATAAACGGCGGCCTGCCGGTAAAAACGATGCCTTCCGTCATGCTCTGGGGACCTCCAGGTGTCGGAAAATCGCAGGCAGTGAGGCAGATTGCCGAAATAATAAAGTCAAGCACAGGAAAAGAGGTACACGTGACGGATGTAAGGCTCCTGCTGTTCAATCCCATCGACCTCCGCGGGATACCGACATCCAATGCGGACAAGACTTTGGCCGTGTGGCTAAAGCCCCAGATCTTTCAGATGGACCCCTCGGATGATATGATAAATATTCTGTTCCTGGACGAGATTTCTGCGGCCCCGCAGTCTGTGCAGGCGGCGGCCTATCAGATCACGCTTGATCGTGTCGTCGGCGAGCATAAGTTGCCCGAAAACTGTATAGTGATCGCCGCGGGAAACAGAGTCACGGATAAGTCAGTTGCCTTTAAGATGCCGAAGGCTCTGGCGAACAGGCTTTTGCACATCGAGGTAGAAGGAAGCTTCAAGTCCTGGAAGGCGTGGGCCATAGCTTCAGGAATCAATGATAAGGTCATCGGTTTTCTTTCGTTCAGACAGAGTTATTTGATGGGGTTCGATTCCTCAAGCGATGACCTGGCGTTTCCAACGCCACGCGCATGGGAGATGGTGAGCAACATCCTAAACAGCGTCAGCGATAACGTAGAAGACATGTATTCGTTGATCGCGGGAGTCGTTGGTTCCGGGGTAGCTGTAGAATTCAGGACCTGGGCCAAGGTATATAAGGATCTTCCTGCTGTCGAGGATATCTTTGATGGCAAAATGCCTCCGATGCCACGTAACACTGATGCCATGTACGCATTGACCGCTGCCATGACCTGTTATGCCCGCGATCACAAAAAAGATCTGAGCCGGATCGCCAACTCTATCCGCTATGCTGACAAGATGCCTCCGGATTTCAGTGTGGTACTTTTGAAAGACTATATGTACATTGAGAAGGGTTTTAAGAAAAAACTTATGACTATCCCTGAATTTACCAAATGGTTGCAGACAAAAGGGAGATTGATGAATGGTTCTGTCAGATGAAAAGAAAAGAGAATACATGAAGCGTCTCATGATGTCACGCCTGCGTATTTTGGTAAATAACGGTTTCTATGGCTTGCTTTTGATGCACATGGCCTATTCGATCGACGAAAATTGTGAAACCGCCGCAACCGACGGAAGGAGAGTATTCTTCGGGCCGGAGTTTCTCGAAGGCCTCAGCGATTCGGAACTTGATTTCGTCATGATGCACGAGATATTGCACGTGGTTTTGCAGCACTGTTTTCGTTGTGGAGATCGAGACAACGAGCGCTTCAATATTGCCTGTGATATCGTAGTGAACTCAAACATCCTGCTCTCCAACAATATGGATAGAAAGTCGATCGCATTGAAGAAACACGGAGAGTCCGTGCATATTGCTCCGGATGGGAAAGAAGGATATGAATACACTGCGGAGCAAGTATATGAAATGCTACTGCTTCCCTCCAAAAGCAGAAAGCCCAAAACTGCTGTGTGGGATGACCATACCCACTGGGGGATGGAGGAAGAGGATGATACATTAAGAGACGTCTGGGTAAAGCGTTTTGAAGATGCCTGCGAAGCGATCTTAATAAGGGATCCATCCAACCAGAGAGGGATTCTTCCGCTGTTTGCTGAAAGATTATTCAAAGAGTTGCGCAGACCACAAACGGATTGGCGTATGTTATTGAACGATTTCATTCAGGAAGAAGTCGTGGACTATTCATTTACTCCACCGGACAGGCGCTTCGATGAAAGCCCGTTTTTCCTGCCGGACTTCAATGATAAAGATGACCTGGTGGAGGATATTTTGTTTATGATCGATACATCCGGAAGCATGACAGATGACATGATCACCGCGGCGTACTCTGAGGTCAAAGGTGCTATAGATCAGTTCGATGGCAAACTGAAGGGCTGGTTGGGCTTCTTTGATGCGGCGATCATCGAGCCGAAGCCGTTTGCATCAATGGATGAATTCAAAATAATCAAGGCTGCAGGAGGCGGAGGGACGGACTTTCAGATCATATTTGAATATGTCAATCAGCACATGCAGGATAAGCTCCCAGCCAGTATAATAATTCTGACAGACGGTTACGCTCCTTTCCCAAAAGAAAAACTATCCATGGGCATTCCAGTACTATGGTTGCTGAATAATGAAAAGGTCGATCCTCCGTGGGGCAAGGTCGCCAGAATAACAGTCTGATTTAGGAAGTTTTTCATGGCTAGAAACCGCGCACATCGCGCGGTTTTTCTGTCCCATTTTTGGGACACGCCATGTTTTACTATATACTTGTCGGAGGGGGAAAACCTCCAATAAACCAATCAAATGATAACCTGGATGGCTGTGGGACGTGCGCCGCGAGCGCAGGTCGCAGGCCGTAGAACAAGGAGAAGATAGCCATGAATAACGATTTTATTGAAACCAACAAGAATCTGGAACTGGCACTGAGCGAGTTCACCGCGAACAACACCGAGGAGAACTTCGTGAGGCTTCTCGTGGAGCTGAGCCAAAGCTTCGTGTGGGTGCCCTGCCACGCGCGCATAAGCGACGCGGATCACAAGCGCTTGATCGACATGGTCAACGCTTGCAGCGATGATCTGAACGAGCTGGTGGATAGGACGTTCACCATGCAGGACGAGGTCAGATTTGTGCCGGATATTCTCCAGAATGAGGGCGAGTTTTTCTTCCCGATCTTCACATCGGAGGAGGCCATGGGCGATTACGGAAAAGAGTTCTCGAATGTGCAGAAGCACATCACGGATGTTTTGTCCCTGGCCAGGAACAACGAGAAGCCTCTCAGGGGTTTCGTCCTGAACGCATTCACCGAGCCATTCGTGCTGCCCTCGGAGCTGTGGGACTTTTTTGAAAGGCTTTATCTGGCCCCGATGGATGGAGAACTGATGATTACTGAGAAAGATGGATCCGGGAAAGCGTAGCTAATGCTGAATTATTGAGATAGGAGGAAAATCCAATGTCAGAAAATACAAGGGGACTGCACGTTACGCAGTATACGGAAGAGTGTTTTTCGATGAGCTCGATCGATATCAAGTTCGTCGATAAGGAGTTAAACGAAGGGGAAGGCAGCATCGCCGAGAATATTTTGCATGTAATCCGCGTCATCATGTACGCGCACATCCAGGATTCCGACTACTACAAAAACAGCGAATTCAGCAACTTCATTGAGAGCCCGCGATACGGCGAGATCAGCTTCTGCCTGACACCTGCCCGTGATGAGAAGAGGATACTGAGATTGGTGCAGGATCTTCTCTTGCACGTCCTGGGAATCAACCTGAGAAAGAAGAGTATCATCGATATAGTCGGCGAGGAAAGACTCCCGAAGATGGAGGAGGAACTGGCCGAAGCAAAGGCGATCGTCAAGGATCTTTTGCTGGACATCACCATGGATCAAGCAACCTATTATCATATCAAGAAGGTGAAAAGCTGAAGGCGCCGGCAACAGTTGCCGTTGCCCGCATGTACCGAAAGTGGTACAATAAAGATGATAAAATGACACATTTACCAACTAAGGAGGTGCCGCCATGGGCGGATATGAACCGAAAAAACTGGCTTTGCTCAGGATCTGGCAGATCTTGAAGGACAATAGCGATTACGATCACCCGCTGACGCAGGAGGAGATCGGCGAGTATCTTGAGAAGGATTACGGAATCGAGGTCGAGCGGAAGGCCATCGGTCGGAACCTGTCGCTTCTGAAAGAGACCGGCGTTGACATCGAGTCCACCCGCGACGGGTCGTACCTGGCCAGCAGGGATTTTGAGGATTCCGAGCTTCACATGCTCATCGACGGCGTGCTCAGCAGCAAGTATATTACCGCCAAGCACTCGAAGGACCTGATCAGCAGGCTTTGCGGCATGTCGAACAAGTTTTTCAAGTCCAGCGTCAAGCACATCTACTCCGTGGATGACTGGGGCAAAACAGACAACCAGGCTCTTTTCCTGAACATCGAGCTGATCAGCAATGCCATAGAAGAGGGCAAGCAGATCCACTACGACTACAACAAATACGGTGTCGACGGCAAACTCCACAAGACTTCGCAGCAATACGTCAGTCCCTACCAGATGATCCTGAACAATCAGCGCTACTACCTGATGGCGTACAGCGAGTACTGGGGGAACATGGTCTCCCACCGCCTGGACCACATCACGAATCTGGAGATAACCGACCTGAAAGCTGTGCCGCTTCGGAGTCTGCCCGGCTACGAGAACGGCATCGACTACAAGGAGATCTCCGGCACGCCGTACATGTTCACGGATAAGCCCGTGAACGTGGAGTTCGTCGCTGACGAGAGCATCACGGACCAGATCTTTGAGTGGTTCGGAAAAAACGCGAAGATCATCAAGGCCAATAACGGCAAAGTCAAGGTCTTCGTCAAGGCCAGCCCCAACGCCATGACGCACTGGGCGATGCAGTACATCGAGAACGTGGAAGTCACCGCACCGGATAGCCTGCGCTCCAGGATCAAGGAAGCCCTGAAACAGGGTGCGGAGAAATATAAATAAAGGAGGAACACTATGTTAGTTGAAAAAATCTATTTTGACATGGACGATGTGCTTGCGGATTTTACCAGAGGCGTGAAGGAAATGGTCGGAATGACACCGCCACCGCAGGATGGCAAACACAAAGCGGAAGATAATGACATGTGGGCAGGGATTAGAAAAATCGAGCATTTTTATGACAAACTGGAAATCGCACCTGGTGCAAAGGAAATGTTCGATGCCTTGTATGATAAATACGGCAACAAATGCGAAGTCCTGACTGCAGTACCCAAAGAAGATAAAAACATACCAGAAGCTGGAGAAGATAAGATCAAATGGATGCACAGGATGCTTTCAGAAGATATCAAAATCAATGTGGTGACAAGAGAAGAGAAACCCGGATACTGTTTTGGCTTAGGCTGCATTTTGATTGATGACATGGAGAAGAACATCAAAAACTGGGAAGAGATCGGAGGCACCGGTGTCCTTCACAAATCGGCTGAAGAAACCATGCTTAAGCTGAAAGAAATGGGAGTACTGTAAGTTTTTAGTTGATGAGATGGTATAAAACCAGACAGCCGCAAAGAAAGGGGGCATATCATGGGCAGTATTGCAGGATATATCGATACCGTGGTAAAAGAATGGAAAGTCGACATCGGAGATTATGTCGTACCTGGTGATCTGGTTTGTGTTGTGACATACGAAACCTATGCGGGACCGGCAGAACGCATAATTACGTCTGGTGTATATGGCACAATTTCAAAGAAGTATTATTCTGAAGGCGAAACTGTTCCCAAGGGGGAATCTCTTTGGGATGTAGACTTAGATACTAGATATTACATGAATCATTTTTATCCTTTAACGCTTTTGAAGGGCGAAAGTGGACTTGGGTACCGTCTCGAACTTTTGTGCAAATTATCTATGCCTGACAGCGATAAATATGACAAGGAAAAGTGGATCAAAGAATTAGCGGAGTGGACTAATAATATGAGGGATCTTTTCCAGACCTGTAAAATGGACAAGGTAAAGACAATGGAAAGCCTTTGTGACGGTATACACGATGATGTTTTTGACACAGAAAAGTACTATGTCGTGAAATCATTTAATGACGCGATAAAACGGGGCAATATTAAAGATATCCCCAGAGAGTCAGAACTTGAGGTTGGCTCTAATCGTTTCACCAAGCTAGTACATCTTTTCGCCGATTATTGCGGATCCTTTTGGATGACCATACCGGGAGAAGAGGAAGAATCTGCTGAGGCGGGCATAAGAAGGCTATATGCTTATGTCACCAGAAAATATGATAGTTAACGATGCAGGACAGGAGGTCCCAATGATCTACCTTTCAAAATCAAAATATTGCGGGCTCTGGCAGTGCCCGAAAATAGCGTGGCTTAGGAAGTACAAGCCTGAGAAGTGGGTCCTGGATGAGGGTACCCTCGCCAGGATGAAAGCCGGCAACGAAGTGGGCGACCTGGCCATGGGGCTTTTCGGCGATTTCGTCGAGGTGACCACGTACACGGACGGCAAGCTGGACCTTACTAAGATGATAGAGAAAACCGAGACCGAGATGGCGAAGGGCACCCCCGTCATCTGCGAGGCATCCTTCTCGTACAACGGCCTTTACTGCGCCGCGGATGTTTTGAAGAAGGACGGCGACGGCTGGGCGCTTTACGAGGTCAAGAGCTCCACCAAACACAAGAAGGATGACGGCAGCTGGACGGACGACAAGGAGGTCTACATTGCGGACATCTCATACCAGAAGTACGTTCTGGAGCACTGCGGCGTCAACGTGACCGGCACGTATCTGGTCTGCCTGAACGGTGAATATGTCTTTGACGGGACGCTGGATATCAACAAGCTCTTCTTTATTTCAGATGTTGCTGAAGCTGTGAGCGTGGAGATCAAAAACGTGGAGCTCAACGTGGCCATCGCGGAGGAGATATTGCAGTCTGAAGAGGAACCGGATATCGACCTCAATTTGGGCTGCAAGAAACCATATGCATGCGGTTTCTGGAAGTATTGCTCCAGAAACCTGCCCGAAGAGTCGGTTTTCAACCTTTACCGTATGTGGTTCACGGATAAACTGGACTACTACCGCAAGGGCATGATCACCTATGATGATCTTTACGGGATAGCCCCGATCAAGAGCAAAATACAGCTGATGCAGATGGATTTTGCCTTGAATGACAGGGAGGCGTATGTGGACAAGGAGCACATCTCCGAGTTCCTGGACCAGCTGTCATACCCGCTGTATTTCCTGGACTTTGAGACGATGCAGCCGGTAATACCGGAGTTTGTCGGCACCAAGCCCTACGCACAGATACCATTCCAGTATTCTTTGCACTACATCGAGCATGAGGGCGGGGAACTGAAGCACAAAGAGTTCCTGGCGGAGTCCGGCACTGATCCCAGGCGCGAGCTAGCGGAGCAGCTCTGCCGCGACATACCGATGAACGTGTGCGTGACCGCATACAACAAGGCCTTCGAGTGCACCAGACTGAAGGAGCTGGCTGGGTATTTCCCAGACCTGGCGGAGCATCTTTTGAACATCAAAGAAAACATAGTGGATTTCCTGGTGCCTTTCCAGTCCGGGTGGTACTACAACCGCGCCATGGGTGGGTCGTTCTCAATCAAGAGCGTGCTGCCGGCGCTGTTCCCGAATGAACCGGATTTGGATTATAGCAAACTGAGGGGTGTCCATAACGGCGGCGAAGCCATGACCATCTTCCCTAAGATCCAGTACATGGATCCGGAAGAACAGGCGGAGGCCAGGGAGGACCTGCTGAGATACTGCGAGCGGGATACCTACGCCATGGTAAAGGTGTGGGAAGATTTGAAGCGGGTGGCGGAATAAAGTTGATCCACTCAACCACATTATTGCATTTTTTACCGCAGGTTTCTCCCTGCGGTATTTTGTCGGGCCTTTTTTGGGACACTTGGTGCGGTATGATCAAGACATCAAAGAACAGGCGGTGAGAATCATGAACAACACGAAAGCAAATAACATCGATAACTGCTATTACCCCCTTCATATACCTGAGGCACGTGACATCATAGAGAGGGAAAGCCGTGACGCGCTTCACAGGAAGTACGGAGACAACCCACACGATGTCGTCATCAGTCGCTTCAACAAGGAACTGGAGAAGATAGATGAATTATGCGCAGAGGATTACTACGTTGCGTATCTGATCGCAAAGAAATGTGATGAGCTGGGATTCGTGCACAGCCTGAGAGGCTGCGGAGGGTCCTCTTTCATAGCGTACCTTCTGGGCATAATCGAAGTTAATCCATTGCCCCCGAACTATTACTGCCCCGAGTGCGGACACGTAGAATTCGTTGATAATAACTTGTTTCTTTCAGGAACTGATTTGAACAATGTCAATAAGGAATGTGCGGTCTGCGGGAGAAAAATGAGGGGAGACGGCCAGAACTCGCCCTGGGAGTTTTTCCTAGGATTTGAAGGCGAAAAGGTGCCTGATTTTGTCTTTAATGTGCCTTCGAGGAATGAGATTTTTGATTATCTTGTAGAGCGATTTGGAAAGGACAAAGTCTTCAATGACGGGCAGATCATTAACGGGAAGGTAGAAGTACACCCGGGGAGGATCATAATTGTGCCGGAGAAAGTGGACGTAAATGATTTTGCGGAAGTCCTGCTCCCCGGAGACAAGGCTCGGGAGGACGAAACATATCATGGGCCGATAGCAATTCTAGATGACCGGAATAGGTTTCCCCACATAGATGTTTTAGAAAATAAGGTGCTTAAATTCCTTGACTTGATGCAGAAGCACACTGGCGTCCCCGCAAAAGACATCAATCTCAGGGGCGGTGAAATAATGGACTTGTTGGAATATGGGGACATTTGGGGTTTTCCGTTCGAGCGGGATTATGCTGAAAAAGTCAAAAACATTATAGACAGCACCTATCCAACCGGCTATATCGAACTGCTTAAGATATATGGAAATGTTCATGGAACCGGAGTCTGGGAAGATAACAATGAGATATTGTGCCGCGCACACATGCTGCACGAGTTAATAGCATTCAGAGAAGACGTCATGCTTTCGCTGATAAGGTGGGGCGTGGACTACAAGGATGCATTTGTTATGGCTGAAGGTGTCAGGAAGGGTCGGATGCACAGGCGCGGATTTACTGATGATGAACTCGAGGTCCTCCATAACAGCCGTGTCCCCGGATGGTATATCCGCTCCATGGAAAAGATCCAGTACCTTTTCCCGAAAGTCCATGCCGTGGAGTATCTGAACATGTATATCCGGGCAGTGTGGTACAAAAAACACTACTACGACGATTACGTGCAGGTAATGCAGGATGACTTATTCGCGGACTATGTGCTATAATACCACCAGAACATGCAGAAAGTGAGGGCAACACCATGAGAGAACCTATCAAAGATTTTTACGGAAGAGTACTGGGCTGGCTGGATGACCAGGGCGATAGGATCATCGCCACGGACTTTTATGGCCGGCGCGTGGGCGTTTATGACAAGGCCAGGGATTTCACCAGTGATTTCTACGGCGTTCGCGTCTGCTCCGGCGACGGCACCGTGGGCCTAATCATGAAGGCAGCTGAGCAGAACAGTTAATTCATATATACAAATATTTGATCAAACCGCAGATATTAAGCCTGCGGTTTTTTGTTGGGATTATTTTGGTACGTTAAATGCTGTACTATTATCGGAGGAGTGAGGCAATGTCGCTTCCATATATTTTAGATGTTGAACGGTCTGTGCTTGGTGCGGTCGTGCTAAACAGAAGAGAGCAGATAGGTAAATGAATTGGAATTGCATTTTGCAATTAAAACAAAAAATGTGACTATTATAAAATTTTCGCTCATAAAAATGTAAATAATATAAAATATTCGCTCATAAAAATGTTGATGGCTTTTTAAATCTGTTGTATGATATGGTCATAAGGAGGTATAACAGATGTATTTGAAGAGAAAGGCAGATAAATATCTTGAAGATTGGAAAGCTGATCTCAATAGGAAGCCGCTGATAGTTAGGGGTGCAAGGCAAGTAGGAAAGACGGAAGCAATTCGTAATTTTGCAAAGAAGCATTACAGTAATATTATAGAGATCAATTTTTATGAGGAACCTATATACAAGGCAATCATTGAAAACGGATTCAAGGCAGACAGTATCATCAACAGAATCACAAGGGTAGATCCCAGCAAAAAATTTATACCCGGGGAAACATTGATTTTTTTTGATGAGATACAAGAATGCCCTGATATTGCAACTTCGCTCAAGTTTTTCAAACAGGATGGAAGATTTGACGTGATCTGCAGCGGTTCACTGCTTGGAATACACTATAACAAAATCACCAGTGTCAGTGTTGGGTATAAAACAGATTATGAAATGTTCTCAATGGACTTTGAAGAATACCTTTGGGCAAAAGGATATGATGAGAGCGTTTCCGGAGAAATGCTGGAACACATGGTAAATGGAGTCCCATTCAGCGATCTTGATATGAAGATCTTTATGGACCAGTTTATAGATTTTTGCTCAATTGGAGGCATGCCGGCAGTTGTATCGGCATATATAGGTACAGGATTGTTCAGCGAACCATACGAGATCCTCGGGCAACTTTTGGATGACTACGAAGAGGATGCAAGAAAGTATGCTGAAGGTCTTGACCAGGCAAGGATTATCAGCGTAATGAGAAGTATACCTGCGCAGCTTGCAAAAGAAAACAAGAAGTTTCAGTATTCCAAATTAAAGAAGGGCGGAAGGGCAAAGGATTATTTCGGTTGCATTGAATGGCTCCGCGATGCCGGAATAGTCAACATATGCTACTGCCTCAATTTCCCTGAGTTACCACTAAAAGGAAATTATGATGAAAACAAATTCAAGCTATACTACTGCGATACAGGGCTGCTGACTGTTTCCCTGGATGAGGAATCGCAGCAGGACATTCGTTTGAACAGAGCGCTTGGTGTCTACAAGGGCGCACTTTATGAAAATTTTGTTGCCGACGCTTTTCACAAAGAAGGGCTGGACCTTTATTATTACAAAAAAGATGACTCCACTCTTGAACAGGACTTCTTTGTAAGAAAACAGGATGAATTGATACCTGTTGAAGTTAAGGCACGAAAAGGTCAAGCCAAATCCATGAAGTCTTTGATAACGGATAATAGGTACTCGGATATAAAATATGGCTTGAAACTCTCAGCGAATAACATAGGACACAGCCAAGATGTGTTTACTTTCCCTTACTTCTGCACATATTTGATGAAAGAATACCTTAAAAGTAAATGAAAACTTTTCAATGTCCCATTTTTGGCATATGCGATGAGCTACGATATACTTGGCCGGGGGGGGGAAGAGCCTTCGGTCGGAAACTTAAGTAAATAACGGAAAGGGGCAGAGCCATGAAGATCAGCACATTGAGAGAAAACATTACCGGATCAGAAAAGAATTGCAGAAACAAATACGTTCACGAGACCCGCGCAGGCAAAAGATATCTCGACAGCGGCATAGACTTCGTTCAGGGCTGGTGTGTATTCGAAGGGACGCCCAGTTATGATGAGAACTGGATGCATAGATGCAATCCTTTTACAGTCGGAGAATTCATTCAGGCAGTTGAGGACGGACTGATCAAAACTGATCTGACTGATGAAACTAAAGAGAAGCTCCGTGTGATCGATAATTACGGTCTAGGAATAAGCGTGCTGCTCTACTGCTTCCCGGATGATTTTGAGGTGCCATACAAATATTGCCACAGACTGCTTTGGTCAGACGAATGGGAGTACGGCGGAGATATCAAGCAGTGTGTATATTATTTCCACAATACTGCTAAAGATGAATATACCAAGAGCGCCAATGGATGCAAGGCGATGCACATCAAGCCGAAGAAAAAAACGAAGTAAGATATCAGGAAGGAGACAAAATGCACTCCAGAACAGACAATCACACTGCATTTGTGAATGCAGATTTAGAAGACGTTTATATGTACGGAGCTGACGCAGAACATGCTGATTTCAGAGGCTCAGTACTGAGAGAGATCAAGGACCCTCCTTTTCGGGCTATGGCCTGTCCTTCACATGGAGCTTTTAAAGCATGGATGAAAGGCTTCCCCGGACCAGATAGCGGCAGCTCACATTCCTGTGGCAGTGCTGCTGCTTGTAATAACCTTCGTTTCGTTTGCGACTCAGCTGCCAGTCCTGGCGCTGGTGCCGGTTTATCCGGGGTTGTTTGAAACATTCATACATGTCGCGGGAATCAAGATCCACAAGATGACCAAACCTTATACACCTGGCATGATCACAGGAATAGTGTTGGGTATATCGTCAGTAATAGTGCTGATATTTTTCTCAAAGGAACAGCTTCTAAGCGGAAGCGAATACATATGGGGCATTCCCCTTACGATCTTGTGCTTTGCTGCTATGCAAAGAACAGTTTTGGCAATTTACGGTCTTGGCTATAAATTCGTGGTGGCAAATGTGAGAAAGAAAATGAAACGAACTGCATAAACCATAGTTAACTGTAATGAGTGAACCGGCAATTTCGGTTTGTCGGGATGAAAAGTAGTAAAATCAAAATTATTTTACAATTTAATATACTGGTTTGAAACTTTTTTGAATAATATGGGACACAACAAGGAGGTATGGACACATGTCAGCAGACAGAATTTATATGTTTTTATTCTATGCCTTACAGAAAGGAACGATCGAAGCCGTACAGAAAGC
>CAJOKT010000035.1 GCA_905235115.1 uncultured Peptostreptococcaceae bacterium | reverse complement strand
TCTCACGATTTGAACCTTGGGAGTCGCTATGGGGGTTCGTTGTTGGCTACGCCCCTTGTGGACTTTCACCACAGATTGGCGGCATGCCCGTCATACAGCGAAAGTCCTGTATATGAATCGATTATACAGGACTTTCGTCAAACCTTAGATTCTACTAAGAATCAGATGAATTATTTACGATTAGCTGAAAGTATAACCGAATGCTTCGAACAGGTCTGCGCCCAGCTTATCCTTGTAATCGTTGTAGATCGGAGCAACCTTCTCAAGGAATGCAGCAACCTGCTCCTCTGTCAGTTCTTCTACGATCTCTACGTTGGGATACTCGTCGGGAATGGTTGTAAGAAGGTTCTCAACCTTGTCTCTGGTTACCTGTTTCTCATAATCCATAGCTTCCTGACCGGCCTTCTCGAAAGCAGCCTTTGTCTCGTCGTCAAGGCTGTCCCATAGCTTGGTGCTCACTGTGAGGAAGATCGGGTCATAGGAGTAGTTCCACAGAGTCAGATACTTAACTGCTTCAAGTGTATTCTGGGAATACAGAAGGTCAAGTGTGTTCTCACAGGCGTCGATGGTTCCTGTCTGCAGTGAGTTGAATACTTCGGACTGGTTCATTGTAAGCGGGTCAGCGCCGATGTACTTGAGAAGTCCAACGTGAACTTCTGAACCGGGAACTCTGATCTTGAGACCCTGCATGTCTTCGGGAGCTGTGATGGGGTTCCTGTTGTTTACGACCTGACGATAGCCGTTCTCGCCGATGCCGATGCAGACAACGCCTTTCTCATTGAGGGCTGCCTTAAGTGCTTCGCCGCCGGCGCCTGCCATGTACTTGTCTACGTCCTCATATGTGGGAAGCAGCCAGGGGAATGCAGGAACGATTACCTTGTCGCAGATGGATGACCATACCAGGGAGTCCTGGATGTGGCAGTCGGTGGAGCCGTTCTGAACGAGCTCGATACCGCCGGCCTGGTTACCGCCAGAAAGCTGGTCGTTAGCATAAATAGTCACCTTGTAAGCTCCGCCTGTGTACTCGTCAAGGAGCTCTGCGAATTTAGCAGCTCCGTCATACCATGTGCTGGTCTCAGGTCCGGAAATACTGAATTTGAGCTCTATGGGTTCAACTGTTTCATCTCCTGCGGGCTCACTGCTGCCGCCGCCGCAGGCTGCCATGGCGAATACCATGACGAAAGCCAATAATACTACTAATAACTTCTTCATTTTTTCCTTCTTTACAACAAAACGTGTAATCATTTGGTACGAACATGAAGTAGCAATTAATGTGCCAACGGTTTTTGACTGTAAATCGGGAGGTTCGGGCAGTATTTTGCGCCATGTCCGCAAGTATTGTTTGCACTGCTTGCGCCAAAAAATTTGCTTTAAAAAAATATAGCATATTTATTCATAATCTAGTAGTATTAAAAAAAGAGATATTGCACCTGTTTTGGCTTTTTTTCGTCTTTTTGTCTGAATGCAATAAAAGCCATCACGCATAAATTATGGAGAAAAACATGGACAACATAATTCTTACTCAGGCTACTGAACTGAGACACGAACTTCATATGCATCCTGAGCTTTCCGGCGAGGAGCACGAGACCAGGCTCAGGCTCATGAACTTCATAAAAAAGACCACCGGTCTCATGGTGGTGGACAGGGGCAAGTGGTTCTACGCAAAATATACTGCCCAGGACCCCAAGAAGCCTCCCATAGCATTCAGGGCTGACATGGACGCCCTTCCGACATACGAGGCACCAGATTCCCTGCCATACGCTTCCCGGAACCAGGGCATCGCCCACAAGTGCGGCCACGACGGCCACTCCAGCGCCATGTGCGTCTTCGCATGGGACCTTTGGGAGAAAGGGGCAGACAGGGACGTGTATCTGATCTTCCAGCACGCCGAGGAGGACGGCACAGGAGCCATGGAATGCTGCTCCCTTCTGGAGGAACTGAATATCCCCGAGGTGTACGCGGTCCACAATATGCCGAGAGTCCCCTTCGGACACGCCCAGACCAGGCCCGGCACCATAAACATGGCATCCGTGGGCATTGAATATACATTCACGGGAACCCCCACCCACGCCAGCACTCCGGAGCTTGGCAAGAATCCGGCCAGAGCCCTGAGCCGCATGGTCCTTGCCATTGACAGCGCCAGGGAAGCCGTAGGTGCGAAAGGTCTCATTCTGGCCACCGTCATCCAGCTCGCCTTAGGCGAGAGAGCCTTCGGCATCTCTGCCAGCCGCGGCCAGCTTCTCCTCACAGTAAGAGGCGAGAAC
Source organism: uncultured Peptostreptococcaceae bacterium (assembly GCA_905235115.1). Classification (GTDB taxonomy): domain Bacteria; phylum Bacillota; class Clostridia; order Peptostreptococcales; family Anaerovoracaceae; genus RUG754. Next base: position 11,751 of record CAJOKT010000035.1, on the reverse strand, counting down.
GAAGATGAGCTCCAGGCCTTCATCGATTCCCTGAACTCCGCAGCATCAGAGCTGTGCAAGGCCGATGACCTGGACCTCGGCATCCGATACTACGATAAATTCCCCGAGACGAGGAACCACCCCGATGCGGTCGCCAAAGTCCGCCTGGCCTGTGAGACCATCGGCATGCCCTTCGATGAGCTGGCCGATCCCATCAGGACCTCCGAGGACTTCGGCTACTTCCTGATGAAAGCCCCCGGCGCGCTGATCTGGCTGGGTGCAGGAGAGGACGTGGCACCCCTCCACAACGCAGGCTTCGACTATAACGACGGACTGCTGGAGGAGACCCGCAGGATCTTCAGGGCGATAACGGACCTGTAGATCTGAGATGACAAGACCCCTCGCTCTGAAGTGAACTCCTTTCATTAGAACTTTTGCCTAACGAAAGGAGTTCACTTCAGAGCGAGGGGTCTTCTAATACGTAAATATGTTGTGGATGTCGTTTTTTGTCGGTTTATTTTTTGTTTACTGTATGATCACGATTTTTTGAAATAGTACAGTAATTATTCGAGCATTTTTCTGTACAAATCGTGTTTTTTGAAATAGGGCAGTAAATGTCACATTGGATCGTACTGTACAAATCGCATTTTTTGAAATAATCCAGTAAACGACAGAAACCTTTACTGTATGATTACGACTTTTTGATATCGTACAGTAAATCAAATCGACGCGGTTCCGCCGCCTCCTTTATTCCGGATCTTTGCACACGTCCACCCAGCCTCGGGGCGAAGCGTACCGCTCCAGTTCGAGCACCGACAGCCTGACCGCGCTGCTGCCCGAACCCGCCGCGGGATACACCGTCTCCAGCCCCTCCAGGGACTTGTCCAGGTACACCGCAACGCCATCGTTCACGGCGAAGGGACAGACGCCTCCCACGTCGTGGCCGATGAGCCTGCCCACCTCGTCATGAGGAAGCATGGTGGCCTTGGTGTGAAATGTGGCCTTGAACTTGGGGTTCGAGATGCGGGCATCCCCCGCCATGCAGATCAGGACAGGCTCTCCGTCCACCTTGAAGGACATTGTCTTCACGATGTTCTTCGGCTCGGTGCCTACAGCCTGAGCCGCAAGGGTCACTGTCTCGCTGGACTGTCTGAACTCCAGGATCCTGTCCTCCAGTCCAAGCCCTCCGAAAAATACTCTTACCTTCTCGATAGCCATTTTCTTCTCCTGTTCAGATGATCCTGCCTGCTCCGGAGGCCACGCAGCCTCCTTCCGGACGTTTCAGCCAAATTAGTCCGCCAGTGTCCCGAAGGGATCCCAGGGCTCCAATTCATGCAGCTCACCGCCGAGAAGGCCACAAGACTCATCGTCCAGATATTTCTTATTCACCACCACCTGGTACACGAACGAATCGAACCAGGAGTCGCTGGCCACGAAGTAGCCGTCCTGTCCCGCCTCATCGCCCCAGGAGTTCTCGATATGCCAGCGGTCGGGCCGGCCGTTTTCATCCAGATTCACCCCAAGGATAACCATGGCGTGATTCATGGCGCTGTCTCCGTAGTCCAGATACTCTTCCTTTGTGAAGTTCAGCCTGATATTGAACAATTTTTCCACCGCGGCGGTGTCACGGTCGAAGATGCCGTCTTTTCTGAAGGCGAACTTGCTGCAGTCGGAACCGAACCAGACGGGATGTCCGTCCTGGAGCTGGCGGATGGCCGCGGCCTTGATCTTGTCCATTTCCAGGTTCATATATGTCACCGGCCTGCCTTCCACCACGTTTCCCAGGAACTTGACGGTGTACAGCCGGTTGAAGGGCTTGTCCGCGGTGGGCCCGTTGATCATGCTGACGTAGTCGTCAAGGTCCAGCCCCACATATTTTGCAAAAAATTCCTGCGGGGTGATGCCGAACTCCCTGAAGAGCCTGCCGTCCTTTGACCTGAGGTTCAGGTCGAACTTTTTCGGGGGCTCGCCCAGCGAGATCACCAGCATCCTGTAGAGCTCGTTCAGCATCGCGGCCTTGGCTTCCTGCACCTCGCCGGCACTTTTTCCGGCCTTCACCATCTGTCTTAAGTCTTTTGCGTCCTCCCTGAGTTTGGTGGTCATGTACATGTCGAAGAAGCGGGAACCCGTGGCTGCCTCCGCGTCGGGGTAGGCTTCCAGGGGCACCACGCCGTACTTCATGACCAGATTGTACAGCATGTCCCACTGACCGCCGTCGCCCAGTGGCGCCAGGTTCAGGAACTTGTATAGCCTGCCGTCGATGGGCTCATCCACGGTCTTCAGGACCGATTCCAGGAAATAGTTTGATTTTTCCAGTTTATCGTAGAAAAACAGATAGTTCTGGGAAAGCTCAAAGTTCTCCAGATCATACTTCTTCATGATCTCGTATCTGAAGGTGTTCAAGGCGGAAAATATCCAGCACCTGCCGCTGGCCTTCTGATTGGTGATCTTGCCTGTCTTAAGATCCACCGAAAAGTTCATGGGAAGTCTGCGGGCGGCCGTGTAATCTGCGGCAGCCTCCATGATACCGTTGTTTACGGCGGCGGATGCCGCCACTTCGTTGGCCCTGTCAGAGTGGAAATCTATGCTCATCAGCTCCAGCGCTTCCATAGAAATACCGTTTTTTGTCATTCTAAATCTCCTTCCGATCCCGGGCGGATCTGTGCTCTTTCAATGTCCAGAATATCCACGAACCCGGTCAGTTCGAACACCTCGAAGACCTGATCCGACACATTGACTACCTTCATGGCCTTGCCGGCCTTTTTCATTTTTTTTAGGGCCTGAAGGATCACTCTCAGCCCCGCTGATGAAACATAGTTCATCCCCTCCAGGTCCAGTATAAGGATCTCCATGTTCTCCGGACCGCACTTTACGGTCTCCTCCAGTTCCGGTGAAGTGTTGGCGTCAAGTCTTCCCTCCAGGGCAATGGTCCATTGCCCCTCATTGTAATTCTGTGTGATGGTCATTTTGCCTCCCCTATACAAGCTTCTTGGAGATGGTCAGGATATTCCTGCCGTTCTCGTATCTGTATTCCACATTGTCCATGGTCTCCTTCACCATGAAAATTCCCAGCCCGCCTATATCTCTGTCCTCCGCTGGGGCAGTGATATCCGGATCCGGCATAGCCAGAGGATCGAAAGGTTCACCGGAATCCGAGAATCTCACCGTCATCACCGGCACTCCGTCCTCCTCAGTGATCTCCGATACTATCTCAGCGCTGCCCTGCCCATCGGGGTAGGCGTAGCTCGCGATATTGGTGAATATCTCCTCCGCGGACACCTGTATCTTCATCAGGGTCCTCATGGGACAGCCTGCATGCTCCGCCTGGACCTCCAGGAATTCGTTCAGTTTATCCAGTTCCCTGATATCCGCGCTGAGTATTATCTCCTGTCTGATCACAGCATCTGCCGCGCCGCCGCCGCCCTCCCTGCCGAGCCAGGTGAATCCTATCATGGTCATGTCATCGAACTGGGGAGCCTCCCCGGCGAACTCCATGGCTCTCATGGAAACGTTGGCAAGAAGTTCCTTGGGATCGTCCATAGCCTTTTCGTTCAGAGCGCTGAGCATCCTATCGGCTCCGAAAAGCTGATCCTCGGTGTTGGTGGCCTCCGTCACACCGTCGGTGTAGACGAAGAAGCCTCCCCCCTCCTCAATGTCGAACTCATAGTCCGTATATCTGATCCCGGGAAGTGCTGCCAGCACGAACCCGTGCTTGTCCTTAAGGAAGCTGAACTGCCTGTCAGCGCCGCAGATGGCGGGATACTCGTGTCCGGCGTTCGCCGCGATCACGTGACCTGTGGAAAGTTCGCAGATGCCAAGCCAGCAGGTCACGAACATCTCTGCTTCGTTTCCTTCCGTAAGCTGTTCGTTGACGTCCTGGAGGATCTGGGCAGGCGTTCCGCCCATCATGGTCCTGTTCTTGATCAGAGTCTTGGATATTACCATGAACAGTGCCGCAGGCACTCCTTTGCCGGATACGTCCGCGATGACGAAGGCCAGATGGTCATCGTCCACCAGGAAGAAATCGTAGAAGTCTCCTCCCACCTCCTTGGCGGGATTCATGGAAGCATAAAGCTTCAGGCTGCGTTTATCCGGGAAAGGCGGGAAGATTCTGGGCAGCATATCGGCCTGGATCTTTTGCGCAACATTAAGCTCCGCGCTGATCTTTTCCTTTTCGGAAGTTACATCCCGGAGGTTTTCCACGTAACTCTTCAGGCTGTCCTGCATCTCGTTGAACTTGGATGCAAGCTCTCCTGTCTCATCGTTGGACGAAGGCACGATCTTGGTGTCGAAGTCTCCTGCGCTGATGTTTCCTACCTGTTCGCTGAGGTCCCTGAGTGGATCGGTTATGGTCCTTGCCAGGAAGTAGGCGATGACGGAGACGATCAGACCGATCAGCACAAAGGCCATGATGATGTTTACTATGATGCCGCCCGTCATGCTCCTCAGTCTGTCGGAATGCTGCTCCGCCAGATTTTCAGTCTGCCTCGATACATTCTCTATGGGCTGCACGATCTCCTGCTTGTCCATGGCGGTACAGAGAGTCCACCCTGTCTCGCCCACGGTGGATGATGCTATATAAAGTTCCCTGCCGTCCAGCACCGCAAAAAACGCACCGCCCTCGTTGCTCATAAGTGCCTGACGTACCCTGCCCGGATTCTCGAAATGGGCATTGAAGGAAGGCTCGAAGCTGCCCCCTTCCGGCACCTCATAGGCGATGAAATCATAATTATCTCCCAGAAGGAAACTGGTGCCCGTATCTCCCAGGCCGTCCGCCAGTATCTCCTCTGCCATAATATTAAAGAAGATGTCCACAGCCACCACGCCCTTGACGGAACCGTCAGGTCCCGCGAAGGTCCTCACTGCGGTGACGTAGGTGTCTCCGAAGGGATCCACGTAGGTCTCTGTCCAAAGCACCTTGCCGGGGTCCGACATGGCCAGTTTGTACCAGTTCCTTTCCTTTGCCACATAATCCGGAGAATAATTCTGTTCAGCACTGAACACGTAGGCGATCCCGCTCTCGGTTCCGATGTAGAAGCCGTCGTAGATAGAATTGTCCTCCATCTCGGCGGAAAAGATGGTCTGAACATAGGACAGAAGGTTCAGTTCTTTTGCCGCCTCGTCTGTGAAGGGCACGTCTCCGCACATCATGTAAAGAGCGCATAGTTCCTTAGGATTGTTGTAAGATTTGGGCCTGACCTCATAAGGTGAAGGCCCGTAGCTGTCCGGATGGGCATAGAGTTCCTCCAGGTAATCCGCCGCCGCGCCGATCGCCGAGGCTATCTCCCTGAGGGACCGGTCCGTGGACTCGCTCTGCACGGATACGAGAGTTTTCAGGGCATCCTCCGCCTGGTTCAGCATGGCGTCGGAGGTGGAATTGCTGACAGTCAGGGCCACATCATTATACATGGTCTCCACCTGTCCGCTGAGGCTTTCCATCATTCCGTACACTCCGAGATACGACAAAATAAGCGTACCCACTGCCACCAGCATGATGATCACGATAAGCTTGGTTCGTATTTTCAGATTCTTCAGTAAATATTTCATACTCCGGTCATCCTTCCGTATGCAAAAGTCCGGCACGCCGGACTGACCTTTGCTCTCACGCTCTGTCAGGCCGTTCCATGCAGTAATTTTAGGGGTTCAGCAGGTTTTTGTCAAACCCGGGCCATGACAGGTCACCAGTCTTAAGTCTAAAGGTCTTCCAGCGTCCTCATGCCCATGTTGTACATATCGTCGTCCAGCACGGCGAATATAACACTGAGCTCACAGTCCGGGTATTTCTTCTGATAATCAGCCACAGATCTGAGCGCCACCTTCCATGCCTCCTCCCTGGGATAACCGTAGATACCCGATGAGATCAGGGGAAATGCTATAGTATGGCAGTCATTCTCCTGAGCCAGCTTCATGGAAGCCTGATAGCAGTCGTAAAGCTGCTTCTCCTCTCCGGAGGATCCGCCCTTCCAGATGGGTCCCACGGCGTGGATCACGTATTTTGCTTGAAGCCTGAAGCCGGGAGTGATCACCGCCGATCCCGTTGGACAGTAGCCGTACTTGTCACATGCCCTCTGCATGTCCCATGCACCCGCTTCTTTGAATATGGCGCCGCACACTCCGCCTCCTCTGAGAAGACCGGAGTTTGCCGCGTTTACTATGCAGTCTGCGGGTAATTTGGTGATCCCTGCTTTCTTGATGATTATGTCCATTTGGGCCTCCTTCCTGCGGGCGCTTCGCGCCATCGATAATTATATCATACTATCCGGTCAAATACGATATAAACCCATGACCCGGAAAAAGTTCCCGGCCGCAGAGTCCCGGCGGGCCGGATATGGCCGTGCAGGAGGCGGCCGGCAGGACCGGCCGGGACCTCAGTATGCAGTCTGACGGCTCAGGTCACAGCTTGAGCCCCCGGTTCAGGGCAAAGAGGAGGCGCAGTGTATCTTTTTTTGCGTTTCAGATGAAAAAATTTCAAATACCTGTTGACAACGGTATCGGATGGTATATAATTAAACTAACATATGAACAATTGTTCAAATGTTGTTGCTACGATATGTCATTACATTACCCGACCATAAGGAGATATAAGATGAAAAAGACTTACAAGATCGATGTGGACTGCGCCAACTGCGCCAACAAGATGGAAGAAGCTGCCAGGAATACCGAGGGAGTCAAAGACGCAGTCGTGAACTTCATGACCCTCAAGATGAAGGTGGAGTTTGAGGACGAGGCGGACCCCCAGGATGTCATGCAGGAAGTCCTTAAGAACTGCAAGAAGGTGGAAAGCGACTGCGAGATATACCTGTAAACCAAGGTGTGCCCTGGCCCGCCCTGATACTGCGGGGCATATGTTTTTCGGGCCCGTTCAGGCCCTTTGAGAGGCGACAGTCATGAATAAGAAAAAACGTAAAATGCTCATAAGGATCATCATAGCCGCTGTACTTCTGGTGGTCCTGCACTTCCTTAAGACGGATGGCTGGGTAAGGTTCGTGCTTTACCTCATCCCCTACCTCATCGTGGGGTATGACATCCTGTTCAAGGCCGGAAAAAACATACTGAACCATCAGGTCTTCGACGAATGCTTCCTGATGACCGTGGCCACCATCGGCGCCATAGCCCTTGCTCTGATCTCGAAGAGCGGCGACTATACCGAGGCCGTTGCGGTAATGCTCTTCTACCAGACCGGCGAACTTTTCCAGAGCTACGCCGTGGGCAAGTCCAGGAGAAATATCACCGACCTCATGGACATCCGCCCGGACTACGCCAACCTTGAAGAGGACGGCCAGGTGCAGAAGGTGGATCCGGACGAAGTGGAGGTGGGAAGCATCATTCTGGTCTCCCCCGGGGAGAAGATCCCCATCGACGGTGTGATCGTGGAGGGCTCCAGCTACCTGAACACCAGCGCACTCACCGGCGAGAGCGTGCCCAGATCGGTGAGAGAAGGCGACGAGGTGATCAGCGGATGCATCAACACCAGCGGCCTTCTCAGGATCCGCACCACAAAAGAGTTCGGGGAGTCAACCGCTTCCAGGATCCTGGATCTGGTGGAAAACGCTTCCTCCAGAAAGTCCAGATCTGAGAACTTCATCACCAAATTCGCAAAATATTACACCCCGGCAGTGTGCTACAGCGCCCTGGCCCTGGCGGTGATCCCGCCCCTTGTGTCAGGTCTCGTGCTGGGCACCGGATTCCCGTGGGGAACATGGATCTACAGAGCCCTGACCTTCCTGGTCATCAGCTGCCCCTGCGCCCTCGTGATCAGCATCCCCTTAAGCTTTTTTGCGGGACTGGGCGGCGCAAGCCAGGAAGGTGTTCTGATCAAGGGATCCAACTATCTGGAAGCCCTGTCCAAGACCCGTACAGTGGCCTTTGACAAGACCGGCACCATGACCCAGGGAGTCTTCAGGGTAAGCGGAGTCCACCACTCCATCTATCCCGATGAGGAACTGCTCAGACTGGCTGCCGCTGCTGAAAGCTACTCCAGCCATCCCATAAGCAAAAGCCTCCGGGAAGCATATCTCAGCCTGGCAGGAGGAGAAGGCACATCCCCTGAGGATCTGATCTCAGGAGATCAGGTCACCGACGTGGAGGAGATCAGCGGTCATGGGGTGATCGCTACCTTCGAAGGCAAGCGCATCGCCTGCGGCAACTCCAGGCTGATGACCCGTGTGGGAGCCGAACCCATGGATTGCCATGATACAGGCACCCTGGTCCACGTAGCAGTTGACGGCAGGTATGCCGGCCATATCCTGATCTCTGACCAGTTGAAGCCCAATGCCGCAGAGGCTGTACAGGCACTGAAGAAGAGAGGCGTGAGCCGCACTGTGATGCTTACCGGAGACTCTGCCGAAGTGGGAGAACACGTGGCGGCACAGCTTGGGATCGATGAAGTGCGCACTGAGCTCCTTCCCGAAAACAAGGTGGAGGAGATCGAGAGACTTCTCTCAGAGGAGGCTTCCGCCTCCGGAGGCAAGTTCAAGGTGGCCTTCGTGGGCGACGGCATAAACGACGCCCCTGTGCTTTCCAGGGCAGACGTCGGCATCGCCATGGGCGCCCTTGGCTCCGACGCAGCCATAGAAGCAGCAGATGTGGTGCTCATGGACGATGACCCCCTTAAGATATCCAAGGCCATCGGCATTGCCCGCAAGTGCATGCGGATCGTATATGAAAACATCGTTTTCGCCATCGGTGTGAAACTGATCTGCCTTCTTCTGGGCGCGCTGGGCATCGCCGGCATGTGGCTTGCCATCTTCGCCGACGTAGGCGTCATGGTGATCGCCGTGCTGAACGCCATCAGAGCCCTTTTCGTAAAGAACGTATAGCCGCTCCATGCAGGAGATATGCGAGGTAAGTTATGGATAATATGGAAATAAAAGAGAACATCCAGGACACGGAACAGGTCCACGAGGAACTTGTGGAAAAGCTGAGAGCACAGATGCCGGACGAGACCAAGCTCTACGATCTGGCGGAGCTGTACAAGGTCTTCGGAGACTCAACGAGAATAAGGATCATGTATGTTTTGTTCGACGCGGAAGTCTGCGTCTATGATATCGCTGCCACCCTGAACATGACCCAGTCCGCCATCTCCCACCAGTTGAGGATACTGAAGCAAAGCCGCCTGGTCAAAGGCCGCAGAGATGGCAAACAGATCTACTACTCCCTTGATGACGAGCACGTGCGCTCCATCATCGCCATGGGAAGAGAACATCTGGAAGAGATCGACTGAGCAAAATGATCTGTCAGACGAGAAAGCTCCGCCTTGTGGCGGAGTTTTTTGCACTTAAATTACTATTCGAGGTGCCTTTTTAGCACTTTTTAGCTTATTGTTAAGTGCAATTATGTTCGGTTCATATGGCAGAGACTGCCCAACCGATAAGAGCGATATAGATCTTTTGGTTTCTCCGGGCACTGACGGCCTCAGCTTTTACGGCATGGCAGAAGATCTCAGGTCCGCACCGAAAAAGAAAGCGGGCCTCCGTAAAGGATCTGATGGCGGCTTTACCGCACTTGAAGTACGGCATTTGCGTGTTATCATCGTCCGGCCTGCCTTATTTGCACGGTTGCCTTTTTGTATGTAATATGATAATATATTTTAAAATTATACTATTTTGCTGTCAAAGGAGAGTCCGGTAATGGAAGATCGTCTGGATGCACTTTTCATGTGCTCCCCATTCAAGCAGGTGGTCGCTTCAACACTTTCAGAAATAAAAGAAGAATACGACCTCAAAAAAGTAGATATCGAGGTCCTGTATTTCCTGTCGGTCTGCGGGGACCGCAACACTCCAACGGATGTGTACAAAAGACTTCTTCTGAACAAGGGCCACATCTCCCAGGCCATCGACTCCCTGACAAAACATGGCTTCATCACAGCCGAGATCGACGAGAACGACAAGCGGTGCACCCACTACAATGTCACACCTGAATCCTCCGTCATTACAGAACGGGTCCGGGATCTTAATAAAGCCATGAAAAAACAGCTGTTAAAGGATATTTCCGAGGATGAACTTACAGTTTTCAGGACAGTGCTGGACAAGATGTACAGAAACATCTCAGACTGAAGGCCTGCTTCTGAGTATTTTTCGATAAAAGCAGAAAGGTATCGATATGGATCTCAAAAAGGGTGAGAAAATAACGGTGAGAAACCGCAAGGGAAATGAGCTGGAGCTTTTGCTCCGCCGCTGCACGCCGGATGATCTGGACGCGGTGGCAGATCTTCAGAACAAGGTAGTCAGCAAGATCGCTCAAGACATGCGTGCAGAAAAGGCAGACCCCGCAGTGGACGGTCTCAAGCACTTCCACGGTCAGGACATGCGAAGCGCTGCTCTTTTCATATCCGACCCCAGGGAAGAACTGGAGTTTTCTCTGAATAACGATTACTGCTTCGCGGCCTTTGACGGGGATCTTATGGTGGGTTTCTCACTGATGATCTACGGCGGGGTCGACGAGAAGAATCTGGGGAACGTTCTGGGCTATGACGATGAGCAGCTGGCAAAGTGCGTGAACTTCGAGACAACATTTGTGGATCCCGGTTACAGGGGCTACGGACTTCAGAGGGTGTTTACCGAAATACGTACCGAGGAGGCTGTCAGGATAGGCGCCTCCGAAGCTCTGACCAGCGTATCCCCGGGTAATGCTAAAAGCATGGCGAACCTTCAGGCCAACGGCTTCGAGCCCGTGAAGGAAGTGACCATTTATTACGGCCTCACCAGGCTCATAATGAGGAAAAAACTCCAGACCGCATCGTGATCGTTCATATGGCTGCAGCTTACCTTCCGTCCGCCGCGGCTTTTAATTTGCGCAGGGTGCCAAGGCAGACGGTCCCGTGCGGACCGGTTTTTTGCTTCAGTAATTGACTATTGCACTTCAAAGTAATATAATAAACATAGAATATTTTGAATAAAATATCGGCAACGTGTTTATTGTTTAACCCAAATAGAATTGAGGTGACGAGATGCCATTATTCGGAAAGAAAGTTAAAACAGAAGTTAATGAAACAGCGTCAAAGCTGGCCGAAAAGACTGCTGAAGTAAAAGAGGATGTCAAGGAAGAAGCTGAAGAAGTCAAGGAAAAGGTAGTATCCAGTTCTTCCGTGATCAAGTCAAAGGCTGAAGCCAAGATCGCAGCAGCCAAGGCTAAGGCTGAGGACGCAGAAGCCAAGGTCGAAGAGAAGGCAGAAGCCATCATCGAGGAAGTCAAGCCCAGCTATGTCCTTACAGTTGACGGAGTCTGGGGACCGCTGACCACCAAGACCACACAGCACATCCTGGGCGTTGCTGAGGACGGGATCCTGGGGCCCATCACCACCAAGGCCATCCAGACCAAGGTAGGCGCCACCGCAGACGGCGAGTGGGGACCGCTGACCACCAAGGCCATGCAGACGTTCCTCGGCGTGACCGTGGACGGCATAAAGGGACCCGAGACCATCAAGGCCTGGCAGACCTGGTGCAACAATCAGCTGTAAAAAGATCACAACGAAAACCCCGGGTCCAAAAGTTCCGGGGTTTTCTCTTGCCCTTGACAGATCCTGCGGGTCCCGCAGGGATGTTTTGCGATGTACTTTTCCCATAAACGGAAGACCTTGACATGAATCAATCTGAAAGGCGACAATATCTGATAAGGCGCCTCCAGGCGAAAAGGTCAGGTACTACAGAGAACTTAAAGAAATACATCCAGGCGGAGACGCTTTTGAGAAAATTGTGCGCATTGCAGAAGAAAGAGGGATAGATATCTATGACACATGAAGAAAGCAGGAAATGGCTCATTGCGCGCCTTTTA
>CAJOKT010000034.1 GCA_905235115.1 uncultured Peptostreptococcaceae bacterium | reverse complement strand
GTTCAGGCAGGGTCAAACCCCAACTTCGCCCTGCCTGTAGAAAAAAATCGGCTCTCAGGCAGGGTCAAACCCCAGTTTCACCCTGCCTGTAGAAAAAAAACAGCGTTCAGGCAGGGCAGAAAGCCAAGTCCGCCCTGCCTGTGAGAAAAAATCGGCTCTCAGGCAGGGTCAAACCCCAACTTCGCCCTGCCTGTAGAAAAAAATCGGCTCTCAGGCAGGGTCAAACCCCAACTTCGCCCTGCCTGTAGAAAAAAACAGCGTTCAGGCAGGGCAGAAAGCCAAGTCCGCCCTGCCTGTGAGAAAAAATCAGCGTTCAGGCAGGGTCAAACCCCAACTTCGCCCTGCCTGTGAGAAAAAAGTTCAGGCAGGGTCAAACCCCAACTTCGCCCTGCCTGTAGAAAAAAATCGGCTCTCAGGCAGGGTCAAACCCCAGTTTCACCCTGCCTGTAGAAAAAAATCGGCTCTCAGGCAGGGCAGAAAGCCAAGTCCACCCTGCCTGTGAGAAAAAATCAGCGTTCAGGCAGGGCAGAAAGCCAAGTCCGCCCTGCCTGTAGAAAAAAATCGGCTCTCAGGCAGGGCAGAACCTCAGTTTTCCACATGCAGGGCCGTCTTAATGATCGGGATCCAAACATCAAAGAGAGGGTGTCTCTCAAGGCCTTTATGATGACCTTTTGAGACACCCTCTCGTTTTGGCTTCTCTGAAGCTTAATCTGCTACGTAGGGAAGAAGCGCAACGGTTCTGGCTCTCTTGATAGCTGTTGTGACAGCTCTCTGATGCATGGAGCATGTTCCCGTGATCCTCTTGGGAAGGATCTTGCCTCTTTCGGTCACGTACTTTCTAAGCTTCTCAACGTCCTTGTAGTCGATGGTCTCGGCCTTGTCTGCACAGAACTGGCAGACCTTTTTTCTTCTCATGCCGGAAGGACGGTTGTTGCTTCTCTTTTCGTACATGTTTCTTATCTCCTCTCTTCAGCGGAAGGGGTCGTCAGAACGGGATGTCCTCCTCGATGGCTGTGAAGCCCTCGGGAGTGAAGTCATCCTTGGATTCGCTCTGGGTCTGATAGCCTGATTCGAAACCGCTTTCTCTTCTGTTCTCTCTGTCGCCCCATTCCAGGAATTCTACTCTGTCAGCGATGACATCTGTGGTGTAAACGGTGACACCGTCTTTGTTGGTGTAGCTTCCGGTCTGGATCCTTCCCTGGATACCGACCAGCCTGCCCTTCTTGAGGAACTTCTCACAGTTCTCAGCCTGCTTGCCGAAAACAGTGATCCTCGGGAAGTCCGCTTTTCTCTCTTCGCCCTGACGGCCCGGCCTGTCGATAGCAATGGTGAATGAGCAGACCGCCATCTGGCTCTGGCTCGTGTATCTGACCTCAGGGTCTCTTGTCAGTCTTCCGATAAGTACAACGCTGTTCATGTGTTACCTCACTTATTTCTCGTCTTTCGCGACGATGATGTGTCTCATTACGTTGTCGGAAATTCTGAGCCTTCTGTCCAATTCCTTAGGCAGTGTGGGATTGCCTTCGAACTCGACGACTACATAGTAGCCCTCTGACTTCTTCTGGATCGGATATGCAAGTTTTCTCATTCCCCAGACATCTGTTTCGCCGACTACTCCATCAGCCGCGATGATCTCTTTAACTGTTTCGATGGTCGCGTCTTTTTTTTCGTCTTCTAAAGCAGGATCGATAATGAACATTACTTCATATTTGGTCATGTCTTTCTCCTTTCTCTGTGGACTTAACGGCTTAGGCAGGGGCCTAAGCAGAGATCGCACGGTTAGACTCGTGCTCTACCATTATAATCACGCAAAAGATACAATGCAAGAACTTTTTTAAAGAAATCCGGCCCTTTCGGGCCGGATGTCAGATCATCTTCAGTTGAAGGCGTGGCCTACGAAGCAGTTGGTCACGAACCAGTCGCCGCCCAGGGCATAGGCACCTTTTGCGCCGGTGGAGGCTATATAGGCTTTGGCGGGATCCAGGAAGTTTCTGGCCGGATAGCCGTAGAGCAAGGGGGCGACCTGCGCGTTGGCGTACAGCCCTCCCGCGATGCAGTCGGGGAAGTTGGCTCCATAGGCGAAGATCACGGCGTCTAGCTTCGACGGGAAGAATTCCCTGGCTATGGCGACGGCCGTCTCGGCCCTGTTGGCTCCCATAAGTCTGGTGACGGAGCCGGCGTAGGGTCTGATCTGATCTTCTATGGCTGAGGGCACCGCAGCGGTCCCTCCTGTTATGTAGATGTTCTTTTCACCGATGGAGCTCAGAAAATCCAGCTGCTCCTGGGTGAGGGAAGAGCCTGACACAAGCATCACCGGTTTTCCCGTGGCGGATGCAGCCGCCGCGTCAGGATAGTCAGTTCCGCAGCTCACCAGAAGATCTTCACCGATGTCCACGTTCCTGAGTATGCTTAAGTTGGTTGCGTAGCGGTCCTCCCCTGCGTACCGGACCACATCATAGCCTGCTTCGGAAAGCCTGGCCTCAAAGGCCTCCGGCACCGCGCCGATGCCTCCCAGGATGTATATCCTGCCGCCCGGGGTGACTCTGGACTTGATGAAGGCCTCGATCTTGTCCTGAACGTACTGGAATCTGGAGACCAGGAGGGTAGGCATGCCCTCGGCGATGGACAGTGTGCTGCCTGAAAGCGCATCCGGGAACTGATCACCGCTGGCGATCACCACGCCGGGAAGCGTGGAGGCTCCGGAAAGAGCGATGTACTCTTTCGCCAGTTCCATGGAGGTATCATAACGGTCGCTGCCGTAGATCCTCTTTATGAGTTCATCGGGCACGATGGTGCTGTAGTTGGAGGTCACGGTGCACACGCTGCTGCGCCCCGCGAAGGTGAATGTTATATCAGTGGTGCCGCAGTCTCTTGCGGTGACGTAACCTTTGCCGTTTGTGGTTGCGATGGCGGGATTTGCCGGTGTGGAACTGATGTTGTAGTGAGGGATCACCGAGTATGTGTTGGTGTATGATGTGGTGGCCGACATGCCCGGCTTGGTAGGCTTGCCGTTATTCAGGGTGAGCGCGGCATCCACTACAAAAGACGTGATGCTGGAAGTCTTCACTTCGATAGCCTGATATATGGTCTTTGAACTGTCGATCTGGCTCTCGTCATATCCGGAACCGGAGGTGAATTCGGCCACGATGGTGTTCCAGTCGCCGGGAAAACCTGCGAGAGCCACGTAGGTGTAGTTGGGATTGATCATTGCCCTGTAGTGGGAGGTCCCGCTCCAGGAGCCGCCTGACCAGGATCCCTTCTCTGCATACCACATATTGATGCCGCCGGGTATGTCCACGCCTCCCTTCCAGGCCAGACACTCGTTAAGAGTGGTGATCCCGTTCATGCTCATGCTGCCGTAAGAGAACCTTCCCCCCGGCCTTGTGTGGGACCTGTAGAGACCCACCTCGCAGGCCCTTATCTGAGCCATGTATTCCAGAGTATAGGACCATTTAAGGGGCACATAGTCGCTTAAGGTCAGCCGCCTCGAGGTGTTTCTCGGGTCGATCATACCCTGAGAACAGGCCTCATAGCGGATGGCGTTGATCTTTGTGAGAATGTCTGCCTTGGGACTTGAAATGAAGTTGCACTTCACGTAGGTCAGGACGCAGCCGTTTCCCGGAGTGGTCACGTCCGCATCCCTGTACACGTCGTCTGCGTATGTCCGGCCGTCTCCCCGTTCAGGGCCGAGGGTCCATACGGAGTATCCCGCGACCATGGAGACGATGAGTATCGATATGATCAAGATGTTTGCAGGGCGGAATTTTTTTCTGTCGTTATACTTCATGAAATTCTCTCCTGTATTTCGTGAAAATACTGCTATGCCAGACCATTATAGCATATTGTTAACGAAAGCGCAAAAAACCCGCCCCGGGGCTTTCGCACCGCAGAAAAAGGCGGCCCCTGACGGGGCCGCCTTGAATCGTCTGATATGCAGTCAAGGCCTAGCCGTGGAAGTTCATCTGGACCAGATCCATGGCGAATTTATCAGACACCAGGGTGGGTCCGCCCAGGATGAAAGCTCTTCCTATATAGTTGTGGGTCTGGAAGTAGGGGGTGTCGGCATTGACGTACGATGGCGAAGTGCCGTTGTCTCCGTAAAGTATGGGCGCCTGCATACTGTTGGCAAGAAGACCTCCCGCTATGCAGTCGGGGAAGTTGCCGCCGTAGGCGAACACCACGGTCCTGAGACTGGAGTCATTGGCAAAGAACACCTTTGCCACCTCGACCGCGGTCTCGGCTCTGTTCTTACCTGCGACCCTCCCGGGGTTCCCGTAGGTATCGTATGCCTTGAGAGAGTTGTACACATCAGCGCTGACGGCCCCCTCTCCCCCTATGACATAGATCTTCACCTTGCCGAGACTGTTAAGATAATTCTTCTGATCCTGGGTCAGGCCGTTCTTGCCCACAAGAAGGACAGGACGTCCTGTGGCGGAAGCTGTTGCCGCATCGGCATAGTTTGTGCCGTCACAGACCAGAAGCGGTGCCTCGCCGGCGTAGCCTATCTGCTGCAGGAGCTTGATGTTTGTATCATATCTGTCCTTGCCGGATATCCTGCTCATAAAGTTGCCGGGACGGTATGGATCGTTAATCATCTCGGAGATCCTGTCCTCGAAGGCCTGAGGAACAGCGCCTGTGCCGCCCAGGAGGACCACGCCTCCGCTGTCAGTCAGGTGATTTTCGATGTAATTCAGGGCCTTCTCCTGAGATGCCGCTGTCTTGGGACTGATCAGAAGAATAGGTGCCACATACCTGCAGGAAGCCACGCTGCCTGCAAGAGCATCCGGGAAAGCATCCCCTGTGGCAACGAAGATCAGGGGCAACTTGGAGGCCTCTCTGAGAGACAGAAATCTGTTAGCCACATCGATGGAGGTGTCATAGCGTGTCTTGCCGGAGACCCTTATGAGCGGACTTTCGATGGAAACGCCGTCCAGAAGCAGCCTGAGCTGCCCATTGCAATCGTGGTGGCGGAATGCGATGTGTATGTCCTTTCCTGTGTAAGCATTGAGGCTCACGCTGTGGACCTTGTAGTTGTTTGCTTCCGCGAGGGTCTCGCCGAAAACAGGGTTCCATGTGGTCACATCGAGACCGACTCCCTCGCCTATGTACACATCATAGTGCTCATGGAAGTCCGGGTCGAAGCTGGCAGTGGCGTACCACTTGAGCAATGCATAGGGAGGAACGTGGATGGTGGGGCTGATCAGCCAGTTGTCGGGTTCCAGATTCCCGTAGCCGCCGGTCCATGAAGCGGATGAGATGCATAATCCGTCCTGACCTGACAGGGACAGATAGGTAGTTTCCGTCATCGCTTCCCAGGTATATCCGTCTCCGTCCATATCCATTGCGATCCATCCCGAAGGAACGGTTTCATCGTGGAAGAATTCATCAAAAGGGATCACCCAGACTCTTTCCTCGGATGTGAAGATCTCAGGACCGCCCAGCACGGTATCCTGTTCGGCCATGACGTGGGCGATGATCCTGATGAATTTGCCCTCTGCCTCGAAGGGGATGTAGGCATACCAGTTATAGTCGCCCTGGGGGAACTGAGTCCAGGAGTTGCCCTCGCCGAAGTAGTAGTCGTAGTGGATGTAGTTGTCGTCGATATAGAAGTCCATGCCGTTGACTTTGCAGCAGGCATATGGATACAGTTCATTTCCAACGTAGAAGCCGGTGCCCAGAGCGTAAGCTTCGATGTAATCGAGATGACAGGGGATGACTTTACCGGTGGTGGCGGTAACGCTTCCGGAATACTGGCTGCTGTTTTTGGGAGTGACCACGATGCGGATCTGTTTCCCGACGGCGTCGCCCGGAACGATGATGATATGCTCCCCTATATCGCTGGGGATCTCCGTGATCGGAGTCCAGCTGCCTGAACCCCCATAGGACCAGCTGCATACCACGTCGTTGGGATCAACATAGTAGCCGCCTGAGTCTTTGACCCATGCAGCCAGATAGGTGGCTGCGGCAGGGGTGTTCGTGGCGAAGCCTACGGTGCTCAGCGGGACGGGCGCCTTGGCGCCGCCCGTCTGTTCCGGCGCTGGCTCACTGACCGGAGTCGGATCAAGTCTGCTGAGTATCTGATCCAGCCTTCTTGCCTCGCGGTCAGGATACACCGGGGGAGTCTGGTTCTCAGCCACTTCCGCCTTTGACTCCGCCGGCTGAACTGCCGGGGAATCGTCGGCATATGCTGCACCGGGCAGTGCCGGTATCATCATGACGATCAGAAGAAGTGAGAAAACCAATGCGAATGTTTTGCTGCAGCGTTTCATGATAGCTCCTTTCTGTTGAGAGGTGATAACGGAAGGAATGATTGCGGCGGACGGCGGGCGGATGCCCCTCGTCCTGTGTTTACATTTTAGCACTTTAAATCGACAGAGACAACAAAAATCGTTACGCCTTGACAGAATGCTTTTTTCGAGCAAAAAAGCAGCCCCGAAGGGCTGCCGTTTATTGAGATACGATCATTTGTTCAGGACTTCCAGCACGAAAGCATCGTCTACCAGTGTCTCGCCGCCCAGAACGTACGCCCTGTAAGGTCTGCAGGCCTGAGCATAGGGTGCGTCTGCTGCCAGATACGATCCGGGAGACTTTCTGTCGCCGTACAGAATGGGGGCATCCATGTAGTTGGCAAGGAGACCGCCGGCTATGCAGTCAGGGAAGTTCCCGCCGTAGGCGAAGGTCAGGGCATCGGGAGCGTTGCCCCAGACATGTTCTGCCACTGCTGCCGCGGTCTCCGCCCTGTTCATTCCTGCCAGACGAAGGGGTGAGCCGTCGGCATCATAGGGCGTCAGCTGGCTAAGTGCGGATGCAGGTATGACCCCCTCTCCGCCGACCACGGTTACATCAAACCGGGCGTTCAGCTGGTCAAGGAAAGTTTTTTGCTCCTCTGTGAGTCCGGTCTTGGGCAAAAGCAGCATGGGCGCTCCTACGGCAGAAGCGGTGGCCGCGTCGGGCCAGTTGGTCCCGTCGCAGACGTAGAGTGAGGTCCCTTCGGTAAGACCAAGGGCATCCAGGACCAGCAGGTTGGTATCATATCTGGTTCTTCCTGCGAGGCGGACGCTGTCGTAGCCTATGCTGCTGAGACTTTGCTCCAGAGAGGCGGGCACCACGCCGGTGCCGCCCAGGATGGCTACTATGCCGTTGGGGCTCACATAGCTTTTGATGAACCGGAGTGCGTTATCTATGGATGCGGGCGACTTGCTGCTTACCAGGATCATGGGCGCCTTAAGCCTTGCGGACAGGGCGCTTCCTGCCAGAGCGTCCGCGAAGTTGTCCCCGGTGGTGATCATGGCATTGGGGTATTTGTTTTCGCCCAGATCCGTGAGAAGCTGTCTGGCGATCTCAATGGAAGTCTCATAACGGTTCTGGCCTTTGACCCTAATGATCTTCAGGTCCGGCCTGGGGACCTCGGGCTCTGTTCCTGCCGGAGCAAGGCCGACCCCGTCAAGGTTCAGGTAAAACATGTCGGTCACGCCATAGTGGCGGAAGGCGACATATACCTGCTGTCCGGCGTATGATGTCAGGTCTGCCGCGGCTCCCTTATATGTTTTGCCGCTGCTCAGAGTCTCTTCATAAAGCAGAGAATATGAACTGAGATCGGTCTGAGGACCGGTGCTGATATATACTGCATAGTGTTCCATGAAATCCTCAGAACTCTGACCGGCAGTGAACCATTGAAGCTGCGTGTCCCGGGGGACCGTGAACTTAGGGCTTATGAGCCAGTTGTCGGGGGTCAGGGGCCCCAGGGAATTATGGTATGACATGGAAATGATGCACCGGGAATCCTCGCCGCTCAGAGAGAGCAGCGTTGGAGATACATCTTCGGCATTCATCCATGCATATCCGTCGCCGTCGGCGTCCAGGGTGATCCAGCCTGCCTCAGGAAGGGTGTCGTCGTGGAAGTTGTCAGTCGTCACGGTACCAGGATCAGACTGCACGACACTTGCGGCGGAAGCCGCAGAGGCGCCCGGGATCTTTACTGAATCGTCCGCAGGTGCCGGAGATCCTTCTGCAAGTTCGATCGCCTCTCTGATGAGCTCATTATTATCGGGGGCGTCTGCTGCATATGCGGCATTTGCTGCAGATGGGACCGGCAGAAGGAGCATAAGGACCGACAGGGCGGCTATGGATATTTTGCGGATCATTTTCATGACAGTTCCTTTCATATATGATATGACATTTGCTGCCTTACCCGGCAGAATGCGCCGGACTTTGTCTGTATTCTATCACGTTAAAGACCTCGAGACAATGGCATACCGGATCTTTGCGCGGCAGTCCCGTCCCTTTTACCGCAAAACAAAAGGCAGCCGCAAGGGCTGCCTCGTTGAATATAACTGAGTCTTCGGATGCTGATGGTTCAAAAGCCTGCATATTCTGCTGCTGCATCCATCAGATCCAGTACGAACTGATCGGAGATAAGGGTCTCACCGCCGAGAATGAAGGCATCTCTTGCCAGGCATAATCCCATGAGAGGAATGTCTGCCTGCATGTAGGAACCGGGTGCCTTGCTGTCTCCATAGAGAATGGGAGCTCCCAGGACATTGGCAAGAAGACCGCCGGCGATGCAGTCGGGATAGTTGGCCCCGTATGCAAATGTGACAGCCCAGAAGTCAGCGGGACTATCATATATGCCGCCAGCGAACATGTAGTAGAACTCTTCTGCGACCGCAACAGCTGTTTCAGCTCTGTTGGCGCCTGCCAGTCTCCAGGGAAGCTCATCCGAATAGGTCTGGTAGGGAATAATGGAATTGTAGATCTCATCAGAGACTGCCCCGGGACCGCCGATGACATCCATCCAGAAGTAGGGATAACCACTATCGGCCTCGGCCAATTCCTTGGCGCTCGCAAGGAAGTCTTTCTGCGCCTGAGAGAGCCCGGATTTGGCAACAAGCATAATAGGATTGCCTACAGCGGAAGCAGTTGCGGCATCGGGCCAGTTGGTGCCGTCGCAGATCATCACCTCATAGATACCGATATTATCTCTCATAAACTCGAGGACTGCCAGGTTGGTCTCATATCTGCCTGCGCCTGCGAACCGCATATTGTCCATCCCGAGCTCATCCAGCTTTCCTTCCAGAGTGTCAGGTACTACGCCTGTTCCGCCGAGGATGAATACCGTTCCGCTGGGATCGACATTCTCGGAGATGAAATCAAGGGCCGCATCTACGGAAGAGGGAACCTTGTTGCTTATAAGAAGTATGGGTGCGCCGGTGGCTGTGGACAGTGCGCTTCCTGCCAGAGCGTCAGCGAAATTATCTCCGGTTGCGATGATGGCATTGGGATATGCATCCACAGTGACATAATCGAGAAGCTTCTCCGCGACTTCAATGGAGGTCTCATAGCGGTTGGCGCCAAATATTCTTACGAGGGTAGGATCATCAAGCGAATTGGGGTCGGTTCCGGCATCAGCAAGACCTATTCCATCGAGATTAAGGAAGTACATGTCTGTAATGTCATAGTGACGGAAGGCGATGTATACCGTCTGTCCGGCATAGGAGGTAAGGTCAACAGCCTTGCCCACGTAATTTCCGGACTGAACAGTCTCTTGGAATAAAAGTGTAAATGAAGAGATGTCCGTCTGAGAGGTGGTGCTGATGTAGACCCCATAGTGCTCATTACACCAATCCGAATCCTGCCCGCATACATAGTACTGAAGCTGAGTGTTGGAGGGCACCTGGAAGGCAGGGCTGATCAGCCAGTTGTCAGGCGTTAACTCTCCGACAAAGTTAATATAGGATGCTGAAGTTACACACTCACCGTCTTCTCCGCTCAAAGAATTGAAAGTGGAGTAGTCTTCGTCTGCTGCGGCATAAAACCAATTGTATCCGTCTCCGTCATTATCGATGGCGATCCATCCGGAGGAGGGAAGCGTGGGGTCTACGAAAGCAGATGCATCTTCGATATCCTCAGTAATGGGCGCGCCCTTGGGACCGCCCGGAACGGCTGCGGCGGCTCCGGGGATCTTTCCGACCGGAGCAATGGCCTGGTAGAACTGTTCTGCTTCAGGTGTGTAATGAAGATTCGCCGTACGTGCCGGTGCATCTGCGGCATATGCCGCACCGGGCAGAACGGGAACCATCAGGAAGACCAGAAGCAGCGATAAGAAGACTAAAAATACTTTTCTCATGGTTGAATCCTTTCTTTTATGACTTAATGTAACGGATAGATGTGATGATTGCTGAACCGTCGCGGCTGGCCCCGCTAGGTTTTTTCATATTTTATCACATTATCAAATTAAAGGCAATAAGTAATCGTGTCAATATCAAAAGTGGCATTAAATTTCGGAAACCGCATGCCGGCGCAAAACATCCCGCCCTGGGCCAGGATTGCACATCAAACAGACATTGTTCAAAAAATGTATATTATTCAGGATGCCGGCAGATATTCACTTTGTGTATAAAAGCGGAAAATTTATGCAATTATTACTTTAACGCGTTAAAGAGAAATAAGTTAAGACACATATTGACAAAGTGGGGGACTGAAAAGTTTTGGGCCGGACCGATCAGTCCGTCAAATCAAGCCCCCGTGCCCAATTTAACCTTGAACAGACCACTCTTCTGGGGTATAATGATTGCGGAGAGATCCGCGTTTTAATCAATCTATATTTATTCAATTATCTTTATAATTATTTGCGATATGTCCCGGGCTGTCACCCGAATGCGGATGACAGCGGGGGCTTTAGCGCAAGAAACGGAGAAAATGAAATGGCAGTTATTATCAACGGAAGAGACTTAACGATCGAAGAAGTCATCAGAGTTTGCAGAAACAATGAGAAGGTAGAGATCGCAGACGACGCCAAGGAAGCGATCAACAAGGCCAGGGCCTACGTTGAGAAGAAGGTGGCAGACAAGGCAGTGGTCTATGGACTTACCACCGGATTCGGCAAGTTCGCCAACGTATCCATTTCCACAGAGGAGACCGCCCAGCTTCAGAAGAACCTGATCATGAGCCACACCTGCTCGCTTGGGAACAACTATGAGACCAAGTATGTGAGAGCAGCCATGCTCCTCAGGGCCAACTCTCTTTCCCACGGCAATTCAGGCATCAGACTTTCCACAGTTCAGACTTTGGTAGACATGCTCAACGCCGGCATCCATCCCCTGGTTCCCGAGAAAGGTTCCGTGGGAGCATCCGGAGACCTTGCACCCCTTTCATGCATCGCTCTGGGGCTTATCGGCATGGGCAAAGTTGAATACAAGGGAGAGATCATGGACGCTCAGAAGGCGTTTGACGCTGAGGGACTTACTCCCGTAGAGCTGGCCTCCAAGGAAGGACTTGCTCTTAACAACGGCACACAGATGCTGACGGCTGTCGGCCTGAACACGCTTTGGGATGCTGTGAACCTGATGAAGATCGCTGACATCGCAGGCGCCATGACAGGTGAAGCCCTTCATGCTGTAAGGAAAGCTTACGACCCGAAGACACATCTTTTGAGACCTCATCAGGGCCAGATCGACTGCGCAGCCAACATGAGAGCACTTCTTGAGGGTTCCGGCAACGCCACGTGGACCAACCCCAACAAGGTTCAGGATCCCTATTCGCAGAGATGTATCCCCCAGGTCCACGGCGCATGCCGTGACGCCATCAAGTATGTCTGGAACGCAGTATCCATCGAGATCAACTCAGTAACAGACAACCCCATCGTATTCCCGGATGAAGACGAAGCCATCTCCGGAGGAAACTTCCACGGCGAGCCCATGGCAATGGCCTTCGACTTCCTGAAGATGGCCCTTTCCGAGCTGGCTGACATCTCAGAGAGACGTCAGGACAGAATGCTCAACGGAGCAATGTCCGAGGGACTTCCCACATTCCTGGTAAAGAACGGAGGACTTAACAACGGCTATATGATCGCACAGTACTGCGCAGCATCTATGGTATCCGAGAACAAGATCTACGCGCATCCGTCCGTAGTCGACTCCATCCCCACATCAGCCAACCAGGAAGATATCGTTTCCATGGGAGCCACATCAGCCCGCACAGCCGCAATGGTGCTGGACAACGCGCAGAAGGTCATCGGTATCGAGCTTTCCACAGCCGCTCAGGCCATCTGGCTGAGACAGGAGCTGGGAGACCCGGTCATCGACAACCTTGCTCCCGGAACCAGAGCAGCCTACGACTTCATCCGCAAGACCGTTCCTCCGGTAGAGGAAGACATCATCATGCATGATCAGTTGGTGCTGTTCGACGAAATGGTGAAGAACAACTCCATCCTGGAAGCAGTTGAAAAGGTAGTAGAACTGATCTGATAGTTATAATTCAGCGCGCCCGGGCCTGTCCCGGGCCGCCGGTCAGATATTTCCGATACCGGCGCAAAACATCCGGCCCGGGTTTTCTGCACCGGCGAAACAGGAGGTTAGAAACATGTTAACAAACGAAGAAATCAGGGGAGCCATGACGATCCAGCTGGGTAACGAATACCCCGAGTATCCTGAATTCCGGGAAGGCATCCGCCGTGCCCCGGACAGAGGCTTCAGACTTACCAAGGATCAGACGAAGATCGCGTTAAAGAACGCCTTAAGATATGTTCCCGAAGAACTTCACGAGAAGCTTGCTCCCGAGTTCATGGAAGAGCTCACCACCAGAGGCAGGATCTATGCATACAGGTACAGACCCGAAGGCAGGATCTACGGCAAGCCCATCAACGAATACAAGGGCAAATGCCTGGCCGGCAAGGCTTTCCAGGTAATGATCGACAACAACCTGGACTTCGAGGTAGCCCTCTATCCATATGAACTGGTGACCTATGGAGAGACCGGTCAGGTCTGCCAGAACTGGCTTCAGTACAGACTGATCAAGAAGTATCTGGAGGAGCTGACAGAGGATCAGACGCTGGTAGTGGAGTCCGGACATCCTCTCGGACTGTTCCCCTCCAAACCCGACGCACCCCGTGTCATCATCACAAACTCCATGATGATCGGCATGTATGACAACCTGGACGACTGGGAAGTCGCCGAGGAGATGGGCGTGGCCAACTACGGACAGATGACAGCGGGCGGCTGGATGTACATCGGGCCCCAGGGCATCGTTCACGGCACGTTCAACACCATCCTGAACGCAGGACGTAAGGAGCTGGGCATCCCACAGGACGGAGATCTCACAGGACACACATTCGTATCCTCCGGTCTCGGAGGAATGTCCGGAGCTCAGCCAAAGGCTGCCAACATTGCCAACGCAGTAGGGATCTTTGCCGAGGTAGACCTCTCCAGGATCGAGACCAGACATGATCAGGGCTGGGTTGACGTTATCGAGTCCGACCTTGACAAGGTGTTCGCTCTCGCAAACGAGAAGCTTGCAGCAAAGGAATCCATCTCCATCGCATATCACGGCAACATCGTAGACCTTCTGGAGGCTGCCGTTGAGAGAAACTTCCACATAGATCTTCTCAGCGACCAGACATCCTGCCACAATGTATATAACGGCGGATACTGCCCGGTGGGAATGACCTTCGAAGAGAGGACCAAGCTCCTCCACGAGGACAGAGAGACATTCTGCAAGGAAGTCGACAAGACACTTCACAGACACTATCACGCCATCAAGGAACTTACCGCCAGAGGTACATACTTCTTCGACTACGGCAACTCATTCATGAAGGCGATGTACGACGCCGGCATCAAGGAGATCTCCAAGAACGGCATCGACGACAAGGACGGATTCATCTGGCCCAGCTACGTTGAGGACATCATGGGACCAATCCTCTTCGACTACGGCTACGGCCCCTTCAGATGGGTATGCCTGTCCGGCAAGCCCGAGGATCTGAGAGCAACTGACCAGGCTGCAATGGAAGTCATCGATCCCAACAGACGCGGTCAGGACAGAGACAACTGGATATGGATCAGAGACGCCGAGAAGAACAAACTGGTGGTAGGGACCCAGGCCCGTATCCTCTATCAGGATGCTGAGGGCAGAAGAGACATCGGTCTCGCCTTCAACAAGCTGGTAAGGGAAGGCAAGATCGGCCCCGTCATGATGGGAAGAGACCACCACGACGTATCCGGAACAGACTCTCCCTTCAGAGAGACTTCCAACATCAAGGACGGTTCCAACGTCATGGCCGACATGGCAGTGCAGTGCTTCGCAGGAAACGCTGCAAGAGGAATGTCGCTCTGCGCTCTGCACAACGGCGGCGGCGTAGGCATCGGCAAGTCCATCAACGGCGGCTTCGGCCTTCTGCTTGACGGATCCGAGAGAGTTGACAACATCCTTAAGTCTGCCATGATGTGGGACGTCATGGGCGGCGTTGCGAGACGCAACTGGGCAAGAAACGAACACGCTGTGGAGACATCCGTGATCTACAACCAGAACCCCGGCCACATCACGATCCCCTTCGTTGCGGACGATGCATTGATCGACGAAACCGTTGATAAATACGTAAAATAAGCACTTAACCGAGCGTTAATTCGACAGGCGGGTGCATAGCCCGCCTGCCTACCTATAAATATCAGACAAATGTATTTATGGGTAAAGTTAACAGTGTGATCCTGTAATTGATTGTTGTGTGGTATTGTCCGGAACTTTGTTTGCAGGCGTGTGTGTGAGAAGACCGCCTTGACGGGAGCGATGAACGTCCGGAGAAGGAAGGCGGACGATCAGCTGCAGATCCCGTGACTTATCAGGGATCTGCCCGAGAGTACGGCTTTCGATCCGAAGACGGTCGAAGCGATCGGCACCAGCGGTCGGAGCACATATGGGGCAGGTAAACAAAGGAGCGGACATAGGCATAGAAGATTTGATCAGAGGAGCAGACATGTCAAAATTACTTATAAAAAACATCGGTCGCCTCCAGACGCCTGTCGGCAGCTATCCGCATGCGGGCAAGGCTCAGGGAGAGAATCTGAAGCTTGATGATGCAGCGATATACACCGAGGACGGGATCATAAAGAGTATCACAGGAAGGACTGAGGACGACAAGTTCCGCACGGAGACTTTGGGACCGGACGGCAAGGCGGTGATCACCGTATCCGATGAAGCGCCGGCGCCGGCCGATGAGAGCGATCCCTTCCTGCTGGTAATGGATGCCAGGGGCAACCTGGTGACGCCGGGCCTGGTGGAAGGACACACCCACATGGTTTTCGGCGGATACCGCCAGAACGAGATCCCTCTCAAGCTCAAGGGCGCAGGGTACCTGGATATTTTGCGCGCAGGCGGCGGCATCAATGACACGGTGAAAAAGACCAGAGAGGCCACATTTGAGGAACTTTACGACAAGACCAGGGGCTTCCTGGACGAGATGATGGATCTGGGAGTCACCACCTGCGAGGCCAAGTCGGGCTACGGCATCGACCTGGAAAACGAGGTGAAGCTTCTGGAGGTCCTGAAGAAGCTCAATGAAGACCATCCCATGGACATAGTTGCCACCTTCATGCCGGCCCACGTGGTGCTGGAAGACTGGAAGGGCCGGGAGGACGAGTTCATCGACCTCTGCATCAGGGAGATGTTCCCCTACATCAAGGAGCACGGACTGGCTGAGTACGTGGATATTTTCACCGAGGATTCGGTCTTCGACTATGAGCAGTCAAAGAGATATCTCCAGGCTGCCAAGGACATGGGCTTCGGCCTCAAGATCCACGCGGACGAGATAGAAGCCATCGGCGGATCCAGGCTGGCAGGCGAGATGGGAGCCACCTCTGCAGAGCACCTGATCGTCATAAATGACGAGGGGCTGGAGAGCATGGCCAGGGGAGGCACCATCGCAATGTGTCTGCCCGCCACATCCTTCTACCTGAACGCCACCTTTGCTCCCGTAAGGAGAATGATCGACGAGTTCGGCATCCCCGTGGCCACCGCCACGGACTTCAACCCCGGCTCATGCCCGTCGCTGAACCTGCAGTTCGTAATGAACCTGGGATATCTCAAGTACAGGATGACCCCGGAAGAGGTCCTGACGGCAGTTACCATCAACCCCGCCTGCGGCATCGGACGCGGCGACAAGGTGGGCACCCTGGAGGCAGGGAAGGCTGCTGACCTGGTAGTCTGGAACGCTCCCAACATGGAGATGCTCTGCTACAGATTCGGCTCAGACCTGGCCATCCAGACCATCAAGGCCGGAGTACCCATGAGACAGTAAGCGGATGACGCTTAAATGAAAGGAAATACATCTATGAAATTAGTAGACATGACCGTAACGGAATACCTGAACATCCTTGAGTCGGACGCTCCCGCACCGGGCGGCGGATCCGTCAGCGCACTTTCTTCAACACAGGCCTGTGACCTGGTATCCATGGTATGCGGACTGACCATCGGCAGAGAGAAATATGCCGAGTATGAAGAGGTCTGCCGGGAGGTACAGAAGGAAGTAAAGGCTCTGGGCGAAGAACTTTACGCAGGGATCGACAAGGATACGGACGCTTTCAACAAGGTGGCCGCAGCATACAAGATGCCCAGGGATACCGATGAACTGAAGGCTGCAAGGTCAGCTGCCATCAGGGTGGCCAACGTGGGAGCCACGCAGGTGCCCTACGACACGGTGCGTCTGAGCCTGGAAGGACTCCGCGCCATGAAGAAGATGGCCGGACAGTTCAACCAGAACGCCGCATCCGACTTCGGAGTGGCAGCCTTAAGCTTCCTGACGGGAGCGAGAGGAGCATGGCTCAACGTTAAGATCAACCTTCCCGGCGTTAAGGACGAGGCTCTTCAGGCCAAGTTTGCGGAGGCGGAAGGAATGGTCGCCGAAGCTGAGGCACTTGCAAAGGAACTTTATGAGGGAGTAAGAGACTCTCTGTAGGATATTTTAGGAGGGAAAAATGGCACAGATCATAGAATCTATACCCAATATTTCAAACGGAAGAGACAAAGACGTTATCGAAGCATGCGTAGACCAGATCAGGACCACACCGGGCTGCACACTTCTGGACTACTCTTCAGACGAGAGCCACAACAGATCAGTCATTACCTATATCGGTGATGCCAAGGCTGTTGAGGAAGCATCCGTCAAGCTGGTGAAGAAGGCCGTTGAGCTCATCGACCTCAACCACCACACAGGCGAGCACCCCAGAATGGGTGCTGTGGACGTGATGCCTTTTGTACCCGTCAAGGACGCCACCACAGAGGACTGCATCGAGCTTTCCAAGGTAGTGGGAGCCCGCATTGCAGATGAAGCAGGCGTTCCTGTTTTCCTGTATGAAGACAGCGCCACACGTCCCGAGAGGCACAATCTTGTGACCATCAGGAAGGGCCAGTTCGAGGGCATGGCAGAAAAGGTCCAGCAGCCCGACTGGGAGCCCGACTTCGGCGGCCGCAGGATCCACCCCACAGCAGGCGTCATGGCAGTCGGAGCCAGACCTCCTCTGGTAGCCTTCAATCTTGACCTGGATACAGACGACGTCCAGATCGCCAAGAACATCGCCAAGATCATCCGCGAGAAGGATGGCGGATTCAAGTGCGTCAAGTCCATGGGATTCGAGGTAGAGGACGAGGCTACAGGCAAGAAGATGGCTCAGGTATCCTGCAACATGACCAACTTCAACCAGACACCGCTCTACAGAGTAGTGGAGACAGTCAGGGCTGAGGCAGCAAGATACGGCGTCCACATCAGAAAGTGCGAGATCGTAGGACTTTGCCCCATGAAGGCTCTCACAGACTGCGCTGAGTACTATATGCAGCTCAACGACTTCGACTTCCATACACAGGTTCTTGAAAACAATATCCTTTAATTGATCGTGACCGGAACGGCTCTGCGGGATGCGGGGCCTCTCCGGAAGGAAGGACTTCTATGAACAAAAGAACAAAAGATCCGGAGACCACGCTTACGGATGAGATAGCGGATATAGTGAGAGACAGGATACTTAAGGGTGAATACTATATCGGCGAAAAGATAAAGGAAACTGCTATCTCCTCGGAACTGAACGTATCCAGGACCCCCATCAGAGAAGCCTTCAAGCAGCTGAATGAGGAGGGCCTTCTGGATTACATTCCCAACCGCGGATGTTTTGCGAAAGGTTTTACAAGAAGAGATGTGACGGATATCTACACCGTCAGGGAAGCTCTGGAGAAGATCGCTGTGACCTGGGCCTGCGAGAGGATCACCGACGAAGAGATCGAAAAGCTGGAGGAACAGTTCGACCTCATGGAGTTTTACACCATGAAGAAGGATA
This sequence comes from uncultured Peptostreptococcaceae bacterium, assembly GCA_905235115.1. Taxonomy (GTDB): domain Bacteria; phylum Bacillota; class Clostridia; order Peptostreptococcales; family Anaerovoracaceae; genus RUG754. Next base: position 3,387 of record CAJOKT010000034.1, on the reverse strand, counting down.
CCAGGAAGACGCTGGAACTGAACAGCGCTTTCCACGGCGTGATCTACAAAGCCGCGGGCAGCAGATTCCTGGCCCATGTGCTGAACTCCTACAAGGAATATCTGGACAAGACCAGAAAGAGCGTATCCTACAGCACGGAGTTCCTGGAGGAAATACAGAAGGAGCACAGAGAACTTTTCGAAGCCATCCGGGACAGGTCCGTGGACCGCTCTGTCCAGGCTATCCAGAATCACCTTGAGGGCTCCCGCAAAAGGACCGAGCAGGTGTGGAATCTGAAATAAAAAGAATATGAAATAAAAGAGGATGTTCCAAGATGCCTTGATTGACTGGGAACATCCTCTTTTTTTGCAAAAAAATGACTGATAAAAACGGCATTCACAGCCCGGAGAAAAACTCCTGCTCTACGATCTCGACTTTAGCCTTACAGATGTCAATGGGTTCGAGACCGTTTACTTCTATGTATTCACTGACCTTATAATGGGTCAGCTCCATGGGAGCCTCGTACTTTTCCTTGTAATCCCAGTATTCCGCAACGGTCATTCCAAGGCCTGAGGCATACGATTCGATCAGTGCTCTGGACTCATCAGTGGAGTCGTACGCATCTTTCAGATACGCCATGTGCGCATCCATTTCCTGTTCCGTATACTCAAGACCGTTCTCGGCGGCATATTGTCTCTCGCAGACCTCGGTGACGATAGAATCCCATGCAGCCTGCTTGGGATCGTCCAACTCCAGCTTGCTTCCCCTGTAGGAAGTGACCTTCAGCGCAAAATATGCCTTTGATATTTCTTCTCCTTCAACTATCGCGACCGGTTCCTGCCCCTCAGCGTCTCCTTGAAGAAAATACTCAACGGCTTCACTTTTTTTCTGACCTATTTCGTTGAATTCATCGGTTCCTTCATACCCTCCGCCCTGCACGGCCACAACGAAGATGCCGGCGCCGATGACCAAGGAGACGATTATCATTATGCTTTTTTTCATTTGATTCACCCCGGCCTTCTATAATAGTTAATCCGTTCCATTCAACGAAATACTGTAAACTACCTAATGAAAGCATTAGATCTTTAGAAACTGAATGTACGATGCTAATGATTACCTATTCACCTTCCGCAAATGACCGAATCAGGGGATAGCCATTATTGATCTCAATAGTAAGCGTCACTTCTTTGGAGTCTGTCAGAATTATGAGGTTTCCCTGCCGCATACCCTTTGTGGCAGCAAAACTTCCCGGACCAAAATCACTTGTACAATTATAGAACGCCTTTTGTGACTCCACATAGACGGTATCCTTTAAGTAGTGCAGTCCGCCTGACAGGTCATCTGTTGTGATCCCTGAGTATTTAAGAAGAAGGCTATCCACCTCTTCTTTGTAATATTTCCACAAAGGTGTAGGCATACTGCGGAGTGTATCTGATCCAAACTCGAAGTCCGCAGTTTTCTTTACTTCCTGAAATTCCTCTTCGTCAGTCACAGGTTCCCCCAGCGGGCAATACTTGAGGAATCGAGACAGGTCTATATCTTCAGGCCTATCATAATATGAAGAAAAGAAACAGCTGATCTCTGTCGCCCGAGTTACGCCATTATCATCTGTGTAAGAGGATCGAAATACATTGTTGTACTCTATTAGAACATCACCTGAAACAATTCCTTCAGGAACCTCAACCGGGATCCAGGTGTCTTGCTTTTGCTCATCGGCATTATTACAGCCAGTGAAGACCATTCCGGCTACAATAGCTATGCATATGATAAATGCTGGCAATTTGAATCTATGATGCATCACAATTCGCACCTCCTTCTTATCAGTAGCTTTAATTTTTGGGAGATGGGTAGTAGCCTGCAGAAATATAGGTCCTGGAGAACTTGTTTGCAGCATATGATGTATATGAGGATAATGTCTGATATGCGCTATTAGTATTAGAACTGTGCGCAGCAATTTTAATATTATCCTTTGTCCGAGATCCGTAAGTACCTGTAACACCGGTCACGAACATTGCGTGTGAAAGATTCGTGGCACTTGGGCTTCCACTGGTACAGTATGCTATAACGTCTGCTGTGCCAACGTAGCTAACTGATCCATATGTTGTACTCCCTTTTGGCCCAATTGGATAGTTGGCGCTGCATTGTAATAGATATGCAAAACCGCCCACATTGTCCCAAGTCCAATTCAAATAGGTATTTCTATAATAGCCTGTATTGACATTGCGGTACCACGCAGACTGTAAATAATTTGCCACTATGGACTTCTTTACGGCAGGGAGATCCACATAACTCGTCGGATTCGAATAGGATCCCCTTAATCCTGCCCAGACACATTGCGATGCAAAATTCTGGCAGTCATATGTGTTACTTCCAAAGAAAGAATTAACGGAATTATAGTACTGTGAAGCATAGCTAACAGCAACAGATCTGTTATATGACCACTGATATGGCGCATAATTCGTTACCATCGGCAGAACATCACTATCATGTGGATCACTGGTATCAATGGGTTCATCAATTATTGCATACTGAATGTCAATTGGCTCATATGTAAATCCTATACTGAGTTCACAAGCATCATTTGTTTTCATATCGGTAATGTACCAAGCATCATTATCCCGGTTAAGACTAAAGTAGTATTCCCTTATACGATAGTTTGCGTCATCGAAACCATCATTTATAAAGTATGAATAGTGTTCCACAATACTTGCTTCAGCAGTGTCTTCGTTGATTTTACACTTGTATCCGTCAAAGAATACCGAATCTTTTATTATTGAATACCCCCTGCTTGCATAAAGTTCTTTTAGATAGTCATACTCTGATAACCGATATTGTATCGTCTTTTTATTCCTGCTGTCATCGGATAAATATTTAGTTGCTGAGTACTTTTGATCTCTGACGGATGCTCTTGATACTGATAAAAATGATTCGCATAGAGTTTTTATGGCGATGTTATCATTTTGTTCGCAAGCCTTCTCGTTAAGAACATCATAGTCGCCTTGTGATAAGGATAACACGTCATAACTATTATTGCTTACACTCTTAAACATATTATTATCATTTGCAAGTTCGCCTGCATATGCCGGAACATCGGTATACATTAGGCTCATTGAAATCACAAGGAACACCATTAAAAACGATCTCACTTTACAGTACATTTTAACACCTCCTCGTTCATGATAATTGTCGATTCATTCTTACATTGTCATCATATGACTAAACAGACTCCATCAACTTCATCACCTCCCTTCTATAATAGTTAATCCATTTTGTCCTTAAAATTGGACATGTGTTTCGAAATAATTTTTTAAAAGTTGATTGCAAAACTAACTTCGGGTCTGATTTCAATCCGGATATTTTGCAAGACTAACTTCTGGTTTAATTTGTTTTCCCTGTATTTCTCTTTGT
>CAJOKT010000033.1 GCA_905235115.1 uncultured Peptostreptococcaceae bacterium | reverse complement strand
GGGAAAACAAATTAAACCAGAAGTTAGTCTTGCAAAATATCCGGATTGAAATCAGACCCGAAGTTAGTTTTGCAATCAACTTTTTTTATGTTTTTTTGAAAAACCATGTCCAATTCTTCGAATTTTTTGGGTTTATATTTTATAGAGGGGTGAAAGGAAAGGAGTGAGAAAGATGAAATAGTTTAGGGAAAAGATAGTCAATTGTTATTTACGGTAATTAATCAATGCAAATGACGTAGTGAAAATGATAAAGGAGGAGATTAAGATGAGAATCCATTTCAAAGCAATGATTTGCATACTAGTGATAGCACTCGTATTATTTGCGACAGCAGCAATAGGCTTCGCCGATATGACTATCAATGATAGCATGACACTTGGAGATGGCAAGGCAAAGCTAGATCAATATTTAGCGCAAACAGATCGGTTATTGCTATCCAATAGTGATTACTACGAGTTTGCCCTTGAGCAATTGTTAAGTGATGGTGATAGTGTTTTAAAAAGCAGAAGTGATTATCCTGTCATGGAAGAGTTTATGGTACAATACAAGTTAGCCTATGAGGATTATCTGTATTTACTTGATCTTGTGGGCTGTGCAGATCGAACGGAGGTAGTTAACCAAATAATTGGGGAAAGCGATTGTGTTTCAATAGATTCATATGACAATTCGATTAAGTTTGAACTGACAGATAATTTCCTTACCAGAACACTGGGGGAGATTCGCAGCTACAATGAGAAAGGATTGCTTTCTAAAAACACTTCAGAAACGGCCAAATACTCATATTCCGGTACAAATGCTGCAAATTATGCCACAACATACGCACTGTTTTACAATAGTGCGAATTATCCAACATATGCGGAAGATTGTGCTAATTTTGTTTCTCAATGCCTTAAAGCAGGTGGCATCCCAACAAACGGGACAAATTCAACCACAGGAATATACAATAGCACTACAAAATGGTATTGTGTATGTACTTACGAGCCTCCCGTTGGGCATGGAAGGCAATATGCTGTGACAACATCGTGGATTAGAGTCCCCGACTTTAACACGTATATGACTGGAGTTGCATATTCAAAAACTGCAAAGTACTCTGCAACAGCTTTATACAATAGTTGTCAGAAGGGAGATGCAGTACTGCTTGTATCATCGAATGGATCTCCTTATCATGCGGTAATTATATCCAAACGAGATTCATCAACAGCATATTATTGTGGGCATACAAATAATAGAAAAAATGAACCGATAAGCACGTTGTTTTCCAGCGCAAGTTATGTGTTGTTGTTTGATTTTACATAGGGGGATTATAGGAAATGAGAAGACTGAACATTAGGAGCTGCGGCGTTATCCTTATTTTGGCATTCATTGTTTGCACCATGTTCACCTGGGTCAGACCAGGCCCGGAGTCTGCAGGATTAAGTCAAGCCGATCAGTTGGGATACGTTATTATTCCGGTAGTCATATGTTTTTGTGGGATATGGAATGACCAATTCAGGTTCGGATCCAGAGTGCTGTTGATTATAATGGGATACGTGCTTCTGTATTTGTCGGTCTACATACTCATAAAAAACAGCGGCTTGATGATGAACATCGGAGAAATCGAATTTGTTGAGACTGTCACCTGGCTTACTCCCATGTTCTATGTGTCAATGGCAGTGAGCGTGGTTTCATTTATTGCAGATATGATAATTGTATTAGGAGATAGGAACAATAATAACTAATCGATGGTGCTAACTTGCAGCCATTCATATGAACCCCTGCGTAATACTTTTAAAAGTGAACGCATGGGTTCTTCATTATTGTGACACGTAAGCAAGAAAATGTATATAAAGTTAGAAGATGCGAGTAATGCTATTTTGTTCTACACAACTTTTCTTGCCATCCTGGGCTCTCCCAAATATAATAGAAAGATCAAAGAGTATGGTGTGGCGCGCCACATTAGTTATGAATCGGAACAAGGGTGTAAGATAATGAGCAGGCAAAAAGAGCAGATAGGAGAAAGCAGGGCTCTGGAAGGAATAAATGGGTAATAGAGGCATCACGAGAATGACCGAAGGGTCGATCTCGAAAAACATAATATTTTTTGCGATACCCCTGTTCTGGGGAGCGCTTTTCCAGCAGCTCTACAACGCCACGGACGCACTGATCGTGGGAAACTTCCTGGGAAACGAGGCGCTGGCGGCGGTGAGTTCTTCGGGAAGCCTGGTGTTCCTGATGATAGGCTTCTTCAACGGTATCGGACTTGGCTCAGGAGCGGTGACAGCCAGATTCTTCGGCGCAAAAAACTACACCGCCCTCAAGAAGGCCATCCACACCACCATAGCTTTCGGCCTGATCTGCGGACTGGCGCTCACGATCATTGCGGAGTTCCTGGCCCCGGTGATACTGGAGCTGATCGGAACCCCTGAGGACGTCATCGACAAGTCTCTTGAGTACTTCAGATTCTACTTCTTCGGATCCATCGCATTCGTGATGTACAATTTCCTCATGGGTATCCTGCAGTCCCTGGGAGACACCAGACATCCTCTGATTTATCTGATGACTTCGTCCGGCATAAACATCGGGCTGGACCTTCTTTTCATCGCGGTCCTTGGATTCGGCGTCTGGTCTGCGGCCTGCGCCACGGCCATCGCCCAGGCCATCAGCGCCATCCTCTGCTTCAGAAAGCTTACTCGTCTTCCCGAGGAGTTCAGGGTGCGCATCAGAGACATAAAGATAGACAAGACACTTCTGAGTCTGGTGGTGAGAAACGGCGTTCCAGCAGGACTTCAGAATTCCATGATATCCATCGCCAATGTTTTCGTTCAGGCCAATATCAACGCCTTCGGAGCAGTGGCGGTTGCAGGAAGCGGCAGTTACATGAAGATAGAGGGTTTCGCCTTCGTACCGGTGATCTGCTTCTCCCAGGCGCTGACCACCTTCATAGGCCAGAACCTGGGCGCAAAAGAGTACGACCGGGCCAGGAAAGGCGCCAGATTCGGAGCACTTTGCTCCATGGGCATCGCGGAGGTCATAGGGGTCATCGTGTTTTTTGCGGCACCGTTTCTGATCAGGATGTTCGGCGCGGACGAGGCGTCGGTGGAAATCGGCGTGAAGCAGGCCCATATCCAGTCGCTGTTCTTCTGCCTTCTGGCATTTTCACACTGCATGGCTGCGGTCCAGAGAGGAGCGGGCAGGAGCTTCGTTCCCATGCTGGTGATGTTCGGGGCGTGGTGCGTTTTCAGAGTGGCGTACATATCAGTGATGGTCAGTATTTTCCACAGAATAGAGGTGGTATTCTCAGCCTATCCTGTGACATGGACATTGAGTTCCATAATATTCCTTATAATATTCTTAAAGACAGACTGGCTGCACGGCCTCGAAAAACAGCGCTTGAAGGACGATGTGAAGTGATGGACGGAGGGAAGATCATGAAGACGATTTATCTTGCAGGAGGGTGCTTCTGGGGTGCCCAGAAATATTTCGACCAGTTCACGGGAGTGATCTCGACAGAGGTGGGCTACGCCAACGGACCGGACAGGGAAGTCAGCTACGAAGAGGTTTGCAGCGATTCGGGTCACGCTGAGACGGTCAGGATAGAATATGACGAAGACAAACTCCCTCTCAAAATACTTCTTGGATATTACTTCATGGTGATCGACCCCGTGTCAGTAAACAAGCAGGGCGAGGATGAAGGCATCCAGTACCGCACAGGCATCTACTACACCGATGAGGAACAGCTTCCGGCGATCAGGGAAGTCTGTGCAGAAGTGTCGGATGAGGTCGGTCAGCCCCTGGCAGTGGAGGTGGAGCCCCTGAGGAACTTCTTCCCCGCCGAGGAATATCACCAGAAGTATCTTGACAAGAACCCAGCGGGATACTGCCACATCCCCAAAAGGATGTTCGAAGTTGAGAAGAACGGACTGTAAAGATCATAGCAGTATATAATGACCCCGGAGGTTGATCTCCGGGGTTTTCTGTGCGCAAAATTTTTATTTTGAAATCATGTCCAATTTCGGCGACTTTTTGAGTTAAGTATTATAGAGGAAAGGATGCGTGTTTTGTTTGAGTTCACTCAGAGATAAGGAGAGTAAAATGAATATCAAAAAAATCTGCATCGCGCTTATTATGGCGTTCCTTGCCTGCTCTCTCGGGGCATGGGTCAGACCCGGCCCCGAGCCCGCAGGACTGAGTTTTGCAGATCAGTTGGGGTTGATTCATGGTTCTACGCTGCAATGGCGGTCAGCGCAGTGTCTCTTCCGGCGGACATAGTGTGTCTGGCAGGCAAAAGGGCAGATAACGGCAAAAAATGCAATCCAAAAAGCCCCTGACGGAAGTGCGTTCCGAAAGGGGCTTTAGTGTATGGTCCTATTCTGTATATTCGAGGCTGCCGGTCTCAAGGTACCTTTTGGCCGACTCTTCATCCATGCCGCATTCCTCTGTCAGGGCACACAGAATCAAATTTCGGTATTCGGGACAAGGGTCATTTTGCGGTTGAAAGTCATGGGCTGTTATGGTGTACGTTTTGAGCCCATTATGAACACCTAAGTCCACCAAATTGCCGTACCACGTTCTGCCTTTTCCTTCCTGCTTCTGGACATCCAGAAGCTGTCCCCAGGTTATCTGGTAGAGGCGCATGAGTACTGTGCCATCCTCATATGGTTTATAGAATGCAACCCCTTTACCGAGCCAGGTGTCGGATTCATGTCCAAAATAGATCCTGCCGGGAAACCTGCTTATTTGAGAATCTGTCCACAGAGTTTTATCAGTGCATCCACAATAGTGTCTGAAGACTCCGTTTATTGTGAGTTCACCGCCCTCGATATAAAGTCTGAATCTCTCTGAACTGAGATTCGATCCGTAACATGCGTACCATATTCTGTCGGATGGGTCGTGGTTATATTCTGTCATACGTTTTTCACCTCCTCGGGTCGTTGTCCCTATTATATACCATCCGGAGGCCCATGGCAAAATGCGGTTTGACTTATCTATAGATAAACATTATAATATGCATATATATAAATAGAACCCCTGGGTCTTTTTTTGTCTAAAAGGAAAGATCCTCGGGGTTTTCCTTTTTTTGTTTTAATTGAAAGGAGACAAAACAATGAGAGACCCTTATGAGATCCTGGGCGTGAAGCCCGACGCTACTGAAGAACAGATCAAGAAGGCGTTCCACAGGATAGCCATGGAGACGCACCCGGACAAAAACGGAGGCGACTCGCTAAAGACTCAGAAGTTCCGCGATGCCGCGGACGCCTATCACTTCCTGACGGACGAGAATGAGAGGGCGGCCTACGATTACTACAATAAGGCGCAGCCCGAATATTCCGATGACTTCTACGAGGCGAAGACGGCTGAGAAAAAGGCGGAGTCCAGAAGGACTGAGGAGGAGTACCACAAAGCGTTCCAGCGTGAGAAGGAATGCATCAGAGAACTGATCCAAAACCTTCTGATCGGACTTGTCGGACTTGCCATAGGTGGAGGTCTGACTCTGATCTCATACCTGATGGCGGATCCGGGCGAGTATTACAGAGTATATTACGGCCCGATGATCGTGGGAGGCATCGCAGTGGCAAAAGCTCTGCTGGGCATCTTCAGTTCCATCGGACGAATGGTGGAAAACTGGTCAGACATGAAGAGAGGCCTCTGATCACAGGCTTGTCTGTTCCTTCACGTAATCTATGAAGTTTTCTTCGATTGATGGCAGGGGATGGCCTTTGAGCCAGACGAAAAGGTAGTTCAGTTCTCTGCCGGATCCTTCGATCTTTTTGGATATGATGGAGGAATTCTCGACGTAGGCGGTCTCAGGGAAGATGCTTATACCCATGCCTCTTCCCGCCAGAGCCGCCGCATCCAGGTAACTGTCCATCTCACAGATGATGTTGGGCTCACTTTTGACCTCCCTGAACCATTTCGAAATGGAATCGATGGTGGCCCTGCGGCTTGGGACGATGAGGGGCTGACCCACCAGCTGACTGACAGTGACGGTATCGCCCTGGACCATCGCAAGGGGATGTTCTCTGCTCATCATGGCAGCCATGTTGTCACGTCCCACAGGGAAGGCGTTGAGGAGAGACTGATCGTAGGGAGCGGTGATCACCGCGAGAGATATGATGCCGCTCCTCAGCTTCTCCAGAAGGTCGTCGCTGTTTCCGTCAAGTATCCTGAAGCGGACTCTGGGGTATATCCTTGAGAAACCGTAGAACCAGCTTCCCGCTATGTCGGGAGCCAGACCCTCCACGAGACCGAGGGAGATGGTCCCGGTCATGCCGTCGTTCATGGACATGACTTCCGACTCTGCCTTCTCCGCAAGGTTCAGGATCTCCTTGGCTCTCCTGTAGAGCAGCCTGCCGGACTCCGTGATCTCCAGCTGTCTTCGGCCCCTTATGAAAAGTCTGGTGTTGAGCTCTTCTTCCAGGTTCTTTATCTGGAGGCTCAGGGGAGGCTGGCTCAGGTTCAGTTTCCTGGCAGCCTTTGAGATGTTCAGTTCCTCTGCGACCGTAACGAAGTAATAAAGTGCTTTGAGATCCATGTTTCCTCCCCGGGGCGGATGTTTTGCGGTACCGCCGCCTTTTTTAACATACAAAAAATATATGATAAGCCTATAATTATATGTATTTTACAATAACATGGAGGGGTTGTAAAATGATTTCTGTATTTGTTTGTATTTTGAACCACAGGAGTCGGAAATGTCTAATTGCGCGATCGTAGGTATCAATTGGGGTGACGAAGGCAAAGGACGGATGGTGGACCTTCTGACCAGTGAGTACGATATAGTTGTACGTTACCAGGGCGGCGGAAACGCCGGACATACGGTGGTCAACGAAAAGGGTAAGTTCGCTCTTCACCTCCTTCCTTCGGGGATAGTGACAGATGGGGTGTCGAACGTAATAGGCAACGATGTTGCTCTGGATCCCGAGGTCCTTTGGAAGGAGATCGGATCGGTCAGAGCGAAGGGGGTCGAGGTGACCCCGGACAATCTAAAGATAAGCGATAGGGCGTCTCTTCTTCTTCCCTGGCACAGGGAACTGGATTCTCTGGAAGAGTCCAGGCTGGCCGACCACAGATACGGTTCGACCAGGCAGGGGATCGCGCCCTTTTATTCTGACAAATTTCAGAAAAAGACCGCCCTTGCCGGAGAACTCTCTGATCCCGAAGCACTCAAAAGACATCTCATGGAGATCATGGAATGGAAGAATCTCACCCTTGAAGGGGTCTACGGCGCGGCGCCGTATACGGAAGAGAAGCTGGACAGCTGGCTCAGTGACTACTGTGAGAAACTGACACCCTTCATCTGCGATACCGGCGATTATCTGAGAGATGCGGCATCCAAGGGCAGGAACATCCTTTTCGAGGCGCAGCTGGGAGCCATGAGGGACATAGATTACGGCATATATCCGTATACCACGTCCTCCAATACTCTCGCTGCCTACGCTCCCATAGGGTCCGGTTATCCCGAGGTCAGACTGGACAGGGTGGTTGGAGTGGTCAAGGCGTATTCCACCTGTGTAGGCGAAGGCGCCTTCGTGTCTGAACTGTCCGGGGAAGAGGCAGAGGCTCTCAGACGGGCAGGCGGAGAATACGGAGCGACCACAGGCCGCCCCAGAAGAGTAGGCGCATATGATGCGGTGGCCACGGCCTATGGGGTCGAGATCCAGGCAGCAACTGAGCTTGCGATAACCAAACTGGATGTCCTGAGCTACATGGAGAAGATACCCGTCTGCACAGCATACATTATCGGGGGAAAGGAAGTCACAGGATTCCCGTTTCCCACGGATCTGGACAGGGCAACCCCGAAGATCGAGTACATGAAGGGCTGGATGTGCGATATATCCGGAGCCAGGCGGTGGGACCAGCTTCCATCCGAGGCCAGGGATTATGTCAGATACATAGAAGAGTCCGCCGGTCTCGGCGCCACATACATTTCGGTGGGACCGGAGAGAGACAGCTACATCAGAAAGGACAGAGAGGGCTGAGACATGGGAGACGTATACAGATCCATCCTGCCTGAAAGATATGCTTCGAGGCAGATGGCTGAGCTGTTTTCGGACGACAGCAGATATATGACCTGGAGGAAACTCTGGGTATCGCTGGCCAGGGCAGAATCCAGACTGGGACTGCCCATAACGGAAGAACAGGTAAGAGAACTTGAGCAAAACATCGGACCCATAGATTACGAATGTGCGGCACAGATGGAGGCCAGGGTGCATCACGACGTGATGGCGCATGTTTTTGCCTACGGCAAAGCGGCGCCGGGCGCGGCGGGTATCATTCATCTCGGCGCCACCAGTTGTTACGTCACGGACAATACAGACCTGATCCTTTACAGGGACGCTCTTGAGCTATTGAGAGACAGGCTCATCAAACTGATAGCCATCCTTTGCAGATTCTCCAAGACATACAGTAATATGCCGGTGCTGGGATATACTCATTACCAGCCGGCACAGCCGGTGACTGTCGGAAAGAGAGCCTGTCTCTGGATACAGGATCTTAAGAGCGATCTGGACGAGATGGATTTCGTTCTTGAAAACCTCTGTTTCCTGGGGTGCCGGGGGACGACGGGCACCGAGGCCAGCTTCATGGAGCTTTTCGGCGGAGATACTGACAAGATCGATGAGATGAACCGGATGATCGCAGGAGACTTCAGCTTCAGCCGGTGCTTTCCCATATCGTCCCAGACATACCCGAGAAAGACTGACGTGCGCATAATGAACTGCCTTTCCTCTATTGCCCAGAGCATGTACAGGATGGCCACGGACATAAGGCTGATGCAGCACGACAGGATCCTTGAGGAACCATTCTCTGACGGTCAGATAGGGTCTTCTGCAATGGCGTACAAGAGGAATCCCATCCGCTGCGAGCGTATATGTTCGCTGTCAAGGTTCATCATGACGGATGCCTTCAACGCTGTTCAGACCGCATCCGGCCAGTGGCTGGAGAGAACTCTGGATGACTCCGCCATAAGAAGACTGTCCATGCCCGAGGGTTTCATGGCTGCAGACGCCATCCTCATGCTGGGAGCCTTCGTTGCGTCGGGTCTCAGGGTGAACGAGGGGATGGCAGCAAGATATGTGGAGGAGCAGCTGCCTTTTCTTGCCACCGAGGATATCCTTATGGAGGGAGTCAAAAGGGGCGGAGACAGACAGGCTCTTCACGAGGTGATCCGAAGATGTTCCATGGAAGCGTCGGAGGCTATGAGAAACGGCGAAAAGTACGATCTGATAGATCATCTCGCAAAAGAGGCCTGCTTCCATATGACAGAAGAGGAGATGAGGGGCATCCTTGACCCCGTAAGGTTTACGGGCAGGGCTGAGGAGCAGACCCTGAGATACATTAAGGAACTGGAACCGCTTACAGACGGGGTGGACCTTACGGTAGAGGAGATAACAGCATGAGACAGCAAAAGATACTTGTTCTGGATTTCGGAGGACAGTACGATCAGCTTATAGCCAGAAGAGTCAGAGACCTGCATGTCTATGCGGAGATAAAGGAATATGACAGGGTAACGCTCAAAGAGATAGAGATCGAAGGATACCGGGGGATCATTTTCACGGGAGGTCCCTGCAGCGTCTACGGCGAGGACTCTCCGCATTTCGATGAGAGAATACTGGACCTTGGGATACCGGTCCTCGGGATCTGCTACGGCGCGCAGCTCATGGCGTACATGGCAGGCGGCAAGGTGGGAGATGCCGGCGGTTCGGGAGAGTATGGAGAGGCTCGTCTCAACGTGGTGAGCGACATACTGTTTGAAGGCGTGCCTGAGGAAAGCCTGTGCTTCATGAGTCACCGCGACTCCATCATGGCTGTTCCGGAAGGGTTCAGAGTCACTGCTTCTACCGACAAGTGTCCGGTGGCAGCTATGAGCTCTGAAAAGAGAAGGCTGTATGCGGTACAGTTCCATCCGGAGGTAGAACACACCGAATACGGGAACCGGATGCTCTCGAATTTTTTGTTCGGGGTCTGCGGAGTGGACGGAAACTGGAAAATGGATGACTTCGTGGAGGAAAGCATTAGCCGTCTGAGGCGGGAGCTTAAGGGAAGAAAGGTCCTGCTGGGACTTTCCGGAGGCGTGGATTCGTCCGTGGCTGCGGCCCTTCTGTCCAGGGCGGTCGGAAAAGATCTGACCATGGTCTTCGTGGACCACGGCATGCTGAGAAAGAACGAGGCCGACATGGTGGAGAGAGTCTTCGGCAACATGTACGGTTCACGGTTCATAAGGGTAGATGCGGCTGAAAGGTTTCTCGAAAAACTCGAGGGGGTAAAGGAACCCGAAAGCAAGAGAAAGATCATAGGAGAGGAATTCATAAGGGTCTTCGAGGAGCAGGCGAGGGCGGCGGGAGAGGCTGACGTCCTGGCACAGGGCACCATTTACCCGGACATAGTGGAGAGCGGCAAGGGAGGCTCTGCCACCATAAAAAGCCATCACAACGTGGGCGGACTTCCTGGATCCATGGATTTCAGGGATATAGTGGAGCCCCTTAAGGAATTGTTCAAGGACGAGGTAAGGGAAGCAGGGAGAAAACTTGGGCTTCCGGAGGAACTGGTCATGCGCCAGCCCTTCCCGGGACCCGGCCTGGGCGTGCGGGTCATCGGAGAGGTAACCCGCGGGAAACTTTGGACAGTAAGGGAAGCGGATCACATCTTCAGAGAAGAAGTGGATAAGCTTCCTGCGGAAATACGGCCGGATCAGTATTTTGCAGTACTGACTGACACGCTGAGCGTCGGAGTGAAGGGCGACGGAAGAGCCTATGGACTTACCGTTGCCTTGAGGGCAGTATATACCGACGATTTCATGACTGCTGAATGGAGCAGGCTGCCATTTGAAACAGTGGCACAAGCCAGCCACAGAATAGCCAATGAGATCCCGGGAGTAACAAGAGTGGTCTATGACGTTACATCCAAACCGCCTGCCACGGTGGAATGGGAGTAGAAAAGGAGGGATCCGCAATGGCGAAATACATATTCGTTACAGGAGGAGTGGTCTCAGGCCTGGGTAAGGGCATAACGGCTGCTTCTCTCGGAAGACTTCTTAAATCCAGAGGACTGAAGGTGGCGGCTCAGAAGCTGGACCCCTACATAAACGTGGATCCGGGCACCATGAGTCCCTACCAGCACGGGGAGGTCTTTGTCACCGAAGACGGCGCAGAGACGGATCTGGATCTGGGACACTACGAGAGGTTCATAGATGAGGATCTCAACCGGTTCTCCAACCTCACTTCCGGCAAAGTATACTGGAATGTTTTGAATAAGGAGAGAAGGGGAGAGTACCTGGGCTCCACGGTCCAGGTGATCCCTCACATAACCGATGAGATAAAGACCTTCATTTATCATGTCGGAAGGGAGACCGACGCGGACGTGGTGATCACCGAGATCGGCGGCACCATCGGAGACATCGAGTCACAGCCCTTCATAGAGGCTGCCAGGCAGCTTTCTCTGGAGGTGGGAAAGGAGAACTGTCTGTTCATCCACGTGACGCTGGTGCCTTATCTGGAAGGCTCAGAGGAGCACAAGACAAAGCCCACACAGCACTCCGTCAAGGAGCTGCAGGGCATGGGCATCCACCCGGACATCATAGTGCTCAGATGCGACAGACCTCTGGATGAGTCCATATTCAAAAAGATATCCCTGTTCTGCAACGTTAAGCCTGACTGCGTCATAGAGAACATCACGCTTCCGAATCTTTACGAAGCGCCCCTCATGCTGGAAAAGGCAGATTTCTCGGGAATAGTCTGCAGGGAGCTGGGACTTGACGCACCGGAGCCGGACCTTAAGGAATGGAGGGAGATGGTAGAGCGCATAAAGAACAGACCTCTCACTGTAAAGATCGCTCTGGTAGGCAAGTACGTAGCTCTGCACGACGCATACCTATCTGTGGCTGAGGCGCTGAGGCATGCGGGTTATCATCACAACACCCACATAAAGATCATGTGGACGGATTCTGAGGCGCTGACACCGGAGAACATCGGCGGGATCCTCGGAGAGGCTGACGGGATAATCGTACCGGGTGGTTTCGGAAGCCGGGGCATCGCGGGCATGATCGAAGCAGAGAGATATGCCAGGGAGAATGGAATACCGTACTTCGGCATCTGTCTCGGGATGCAGACCGCGGTCATCGAGTACGCAAGAAACGTGCTTGGGATCCCGGATGCAGACTCAGGAGAGTTCAACGAGCTGAGCCGCAACAAGGTCATCGACTTCATGCCGGGTCAGAGTGATGACATCGATAAGGGAGGTACTCTCAGGCTGGGAGCTTACCCATGTGAGATACAGGAGGGAACGGCTCTTCAGGCGTTCTATGGCACGGATATCATATCTGAAAGACACCGTCACAGATATGAATTCAACAACGATTACAGGGATGCGTTCACGGACCATGGAATGGTGCTTTCAGGCATATCCCCGGACGGAAGACTGGTGGAGGCAGTGGAGCTTCCGGGAAGAGATTTCCATATAGGAGTGCAGTTCCATCCCGAGTTCAAGAGCAGGCCCAACAGGCCCCATCCGCTGTTTCTGGGATTCGTAGGCGCTGCGCTCAAACATTCGGAAAGCGTGAAGGAGAAATGATATGTGCGGGATAATAGGATTTTGCGGTGAAGAGGAAGCAGTTCCGGTACTTCTGGAAGGATTGGAAAAACTGGAATACAGGGGGTACGACTCCGCAGGGGTCGCTGTGATCTCCGGCGACGGAGTGATCAGGATCAGGAAGCGAAAGGGCCGCATCGCGTCTCTCAGGGAAAAGATCGAGGCTGAGGAGCCTCTTCCGGGCACAGTGGGGATCGGTCACACCAGGTGGGCCACCCACGGGGAACCCAACGACGTCAACGCCCATCCCCAGGCGGGTATGAGCGGCAGGATAGTTGTGGTGCATAACGGAATCATAGAGAATTACCGGGAGATCAGGCAGTTCCTGGAGAGAAGGGGATACAAGTTCCTGTCGGAGACTGACACCGAGGTCGTGGCCCAGCTCATGGAATACTACTACCTTGGAAAAGGTGACCTGATGGACGCAGTGTATTCCATGCTGGACAGGATCAAGGGCTCTTATGCCCTGGGGATCCTGTGCTCTGACTATCCGGGACAGCTGATCGCGGCAAGAAAGGACGCGCCTCTTCTCATAGGATACGGAGAGGACGGCAACTACATCGCATCCGACGTTACGGCTCTTCTTTCCCACACCAGAACGGTGAGCTATCTGGAGGACGAAGAGGTCGCGGTGATCACGAAGGACCAGGTGACCGTCTACGATGCAGGCAGGCTCGTAGTGGACAAGGAACTCCACACCGTGGAGTGGGACGTTTCAGCCGCGGAAAAGGGCGGCTATTCCCACTTCATGATCAAGGAGATCATGGAGCAGCCTGAGGCGGTAAGAAAGACCCTGTCCCCCAGGCTCAGGGACGGACGGATATTTTTTGAGGAGCTCGGGGAGGATCCCGCATTCATCAGAAACTGCTCATCCATATACATCATCGGCTGCGGGTCTGCTTATCACGTGGGAGTGGTGGGGAAATACATGCTTGAAAAGCATCTGAGGATCCCAGCAGAGGCCTGCCTTGCTTCTGAATTCCGATACAGCGACCCGATAGTCGGGCCTGACACTCTGGTCATAGTCATAAGCCAGTCCGGGGAGACCCTGGACTCCATGGCGGCATTGCGGGAGGCCAAAAGGAGGGGAGCAAGGACCCTGGCCATAGTGAATGTCATCGGAAGCTCCATCGCCCGTGAGGCAGATTATGTGATATACACCTGGGCGGGGCCGGAGATCGCTGTAGCCACCACCAAGGCTTACAGCACTCAGCTGCTGCTGATCTCCATGCTGACGGTGTATTTCAAGGATCAGCTGGGTAAGATCACTCCCGAAGAATACGACGAATATGTGGATGAACTTCTGGCACTTCCCGATAAACTGGACCAGGTGCTGGCCCGTGTCGGAAACATCCAGAAGACCGCGTCGAAATATTTCAATCTGGACAGCATGTTCTTCATCGGGCGCAATCTGGACTACGCCCTGGGACTTGAGGGATCCCTGAAACTGAAGGAGATATCCTACATCCACTCCGAGTCATACGCCGCGGGAGAACTCAAGCACGGGACCATATCCCTTATGGAACCCGGCGTGCTGGTGGTGGCCATAGCCACCTGTGAGTCAGTTCTGGACAAGACATTCTCCAACATGGTGGAGGCCACCTCGAGAGGGGCAGATGCTGTGGTGCTAACCACCGAAGAACACGCGGGAAACTTCGAAAAGACCGTAAAGGCTGTGCTTTCCGTGCCTTCCACACATGACCTGCTTCAGGCGAATCTGAACATCGTGCCGCTGCAGCTTTTCGCCTATTATGTGGCGCTGAACAGGGGCTGCGACATCGACAAGCCCAGGAATCTGGCCAAGTCGGTGACAGTTGAATAGATCAACGATTCTCCATCATAAGGTGAAGACCCGTGCAAAGGATCATCCCTGAGCACGGGTCTTTGCTGTATGACGGGCATGCCGCCAATCTGTGGTGAAAGTCCACAAGGGGCGTAGCCAACAACGAACCCCCATAGCGACTCCCAAGGTTCAAATCGTG
>CAJOKT010000032.1 GCA_905235115.1 uncultured Peptostreptococcaceae bacterium | reverse complement strand
GTGGTGGCCGTCACGCCGGGCGGCAGTGTGGCCTGCATCTCGGGGTCCAGAATGGCGACTCCCGGGATCATCTTTTCATCGGTGATGGAGAGCTTCTTTTGCTCGTCCTCAACTCCGATGACGGCCGCTGCCGTGACCTCCGCTCCGGTTCCTGCGGTGGAGGGTATGCAGATCAGGGTCATGCCCGGGTTCTTGATGGACTTGCCGCCGCCGAACATGTACTCTCTGGCCGATCCTTCGTTGGTCTGCAGAATGCAGATGGCCTTGGCCGTGTCGATGGCGCTTCCGCCGCCGATGGCCACGCAGATGTCGCAGTCGGACTCGCGCATGATCTCTGTGACCCGGTTTATACCGGTTACGGTAGGTTCAAACATCTCCTCGGCGTAGAGGACGAATTCCATGTCCTCCTTGTTGAATCCGGCGAAGATGTTGTCCAGAAGGCCGTTGTCCGCCAGGATCTTATCCGCAACGATGAAGGCCCTGGTGCCGCCGTACTCCCTGCAGAGCCTGGCGGTCTGCCTGCTGAGGCCCACTCCGAACCTGATCCTGGTCAGCATCTTGAAATAAAAGTCTTTCATGATCGTTCCCTCTTTTCCTTAATACAAAAGATTCAGGTCGCCGTATACGTGCTGCATCTTCACGTATTCCCTCTGATAGTTGATCCAGTCCTCTTCCAGCTGAGCTCTGAACTTGGGATGTGCGATCTCGATGAGGGCTTTTGCCCTCTGGTTCAGGGACTTGCCGAAAAGGTCCGCGATGCCGTACTCGGTGATCACGTAGTGGACATCGTTTCTGGTGGTGGTCACCGGGGTCCCGGGGGCCAGCATGGCCACGATCCTGGAGATGGTATCGTCTTTTGCGGTGGAGGGAAGTGCGATGATGGACTTGCCTCCCTTGGACTCCTCAGCGCCTCTTACGAAGTCAAGCTGTCCGCCTACTCCGGAGAAGGGCTTGGGTCCGATGGCATCCGCCACCACCTGTCCCATCAGGTCCACCTGAAGAGCTGAGTTGATGGAGACCACCTTGTCCAGCTGTGAAATGGTTGCGACCTTGTTGGTGTATTCCACGGGCATCAGCTTGATCATGGGGTTGTAGTCCACGAACTTGTAGAGATCCTTGGTGCCCTGGATGAATGTGGCTACGATCAGTCCCCTGTCGATGTTCTTGGCTGCTCCGTTTACCACTCCCTTCTTTACGAGGGGGATGAGGTTGTCGGAGAATACCTCCGTGTGGATGCCCAGATCCTTCTTTTCCTCAAGGAAGGGAAGGATGGCGTTGGGGATGGATCCCTGGCCCATCTGGAGGACCGATCCGTCCTCGATCAGGGTGGAGATGTAGTAGCCGATCTTTTCAGCTATGGGATTGTCGCTCCTGATGAAGGGCAGCTCGTATATGTCCTCGTCATATCTGACGAAATAGTCGATGTCGGTTACCGGGATCTTGGTCTCGCCGTAAACGTGGGGCATGTGGTCGTTGACCTGGGCAATGACCACTCTGGCCTTGTCCAGGATGACTCTCATCTGGTCGCAGGATGTCCCCATGTAGACCTCGCCGTTTTCATCCGGCGGGGTGACCTGGATGAGGCCTACGTCGATGGGAAGATGACCGTCCTTCATGGCTACCGGCTGTCCGTAGAAGTGGATGGGGATCAGTTCTCCGCGTCCCTCCTGCAGGCATTTCCTGTTTTTTGCGCCGGGGAAGAAGGAGTATATGATGAAGTGTCCGTAGCAGTCCTCCGCTGCGTAGGGTGCGTCACCTATGTTCAGTCCCTGCAGGATGCCCACGTTGTGGTAGTTGTCCTTGAGTTCCACAAGTTTGTAGAAAAGGTATTTCGGCTCCGCAGATGAATGTGAGGGCACCACCATGTCTCCGTCGTGAATGTGGCTCAGCGCTTCTTCAGCCGTGACCAGTCTGCTGTTGTAATACGATTCCCAGTCCATTTCAGTTGTTCCTCCGTAATATTTGTTCTTTGCTCATATTCCAGGCTATCTCATAGCCAGTGTTACGTCTCCCTTTGCCGCCAGCACTCCGCCGTCGTAGACCTCTGCGGAGCAGGTGACTATGGCCTTGTCCCGCCTCTCCATGGAGAAGACGGAATGTGTCTCCAGCGTGTCACCGGGCTTGATGGGTGAGTAGAACCTCACGTTGTTGATGCCGATGAACAGGGGCACTTTGCCTGCGTACCTCTCCGACGAAAGGATGAGGATATCGGAAGTCTGGGCCATCACCTCCACGGTGTAGACTCCCGGCAGCACCGGGTCTCCCGGGAAATGTCCCCTGAAAATCTCTCTTTCCGGGTCCACGTAGAACCGGGTGACGATGTTCTTTTCGGGCTCCATCTCCAGGACCTCGTCCACCAAGAGCATGGGGTCCCTGTGCGGTATTACTTTTTTGATCTCTTCCTGTCCGAATTTCATGATTCTTCTCCCATTATCTTTTTGTAAGTTTCCATGGCTGCCACCGCGGCGCCTATGGCTCCCACCGCCTGGCAGTGGGGCGGGACCTCCACGGGCAGGCCCAGTTCCTGGGAAAGGGCGTCCACCATGTTGCTGTTGAGGGCCACGCCTCCGGTCATGACCACCTTGGGCGAGTAGCCCACGCGGCTGCACATTCCCATGACGCGCTTGGCCACGGCCACATGGGCTCCCCTGGCCACGTCCTCCGGCGCCTCGCCGGTGGCCAGTCTGGAGATCACTTCGCTTTCGGCGAAGACGGTGCACACGTTGTTTATGGGAATAAACCTGGTGGATCTGTCAGCCATATCGGAAAGATCCTCCAGGCTGCATCCCAGAACTCTGGTCATAACCTCCAGGAACCTGCCGGTGCCTGCTGCACACTTTTCATTCATCAGGAAGTTCTTTACGTTTCCGTCTTCATCCAGTTTGATGACCTTGGAATCCTGGCCTCCGATGTCCACGATGGTGGATACCCTTCCCATAAGGTACCGAACACCTTTTGCGTGGCAGGTGATCTCTGTGATCTGCCTGTCCGCCTCCTTATAAAGGGTCCTCCCGTAGCCGGTGACCACTGTATACCTTACATCGTCCATCGTGGTCCCTGCTTCACTGAGGACGTCCCTGACCACCTCTTCGTAGGCCCGGGAGCCGGTGCCGGCGTTTCTCACAGCAACCGCCAGAAGCTTTCCATCCTCGCTTATGAGAGCAGCTTCCGTAGATGATGATCCTATGTCTATTCCAAGAAACATCCGCGCCTCCCTACAGGATCATCTCCGAGAAGCTCTGGATCCTGGTCCTGTGCTGCTCGAAGCCTGTCATCTGCTCGTCCACCTCCAGATAGAGGTGAGGAATGCCTGCCTCTTCAAGTTCTGCCTTGTAAATGGGGTAGTCATACTCCTCAGGGTCACAGAATTTAATCATCATGACGATGACGCAGTCGGCCTTAAGTTCATCCTTCATGCTGATCAGCATGCTGCCCTTCTTCTTGTCGGGATCGAAGAAGAATGTATCTCCCTCGATGTCGTATATGATGTAGGCCATCTTCAGGTAGACGTCCTCCACCTCATCCCTTGATGGTGTCCTCCAGAGTCTGGACCCGATAGCCAGGTCGTCGCCCACCAGGGCTATGCCGTTTTCTTCAAAGATATCCAGTATCTCCGCGGGTTCAACCATTATTCCTGTAACTATGGCTCTGATACCCTTGAAGGTGCTAGGGGCTTCTTCCTTCAGGCCTTCGTTGATCTCCCTGATCATATCCGTATAGACTGCCTTATCCATGTAGGATCCGGCTTTCATGATCAGATATCTCTTTTTTGCTGTGATGATGTCTGGGTGATCTGCGGCAAGAGTGGTGAACTCTCTCATGGCCTTCCTGTAGTTCTCGTAGACACTGAAGGCCTCCTCCACCTGCTCGTTGGTTATGATCTTGTGGAGGGCAAGCTCCAGCTCGTGCTTCACTCTTTTGATCTCACTGACCGTGAACTCCAGACCTGCCTGGAGCCTTCTCTGCTGAGGATAGGCCAGAGCGATGGTGGGGATCTGAGGCAGCGCCAGCTTCCAGTTCTCGATGACGCACTTCATGGAGTCGCAAAAGGAGGGAATGATCACAGCCTTTACGTCGTTGTAGACTCCCCTCAGGGCATACTCCAGATTGGTCCTCATGATGGAGCAGCAAAAGCTCTGCAGATATCTGTCCGCCAAGGACAGTTCAGTCCTGCCGCCCCACATGCCTACGGGCACGCAGCCCGCAGCATAGACGATCTCCTCAGGGGTCCTGATGGGAAATACCCCTACCAGATCTTTTCCCGTGGAAGCCTTGGTCTCTTCGATGGCCTTACCGGGGTTCAGTCCGTTGAATGCCATTTTTTCGATAGTGTCCCTATACATCAAGGTCACCTCTTCTCTTCAGTTCTTTGTTCTTTTCCATCATCTCCACCAGAGCCTGGACGCGGGTCTCATACTGGGCTTCGCTGAAAACTCTGGGGTCTGTCTGGTCGCCGTCGAAGATCACCGACGGGATGCCCATCTTGTCCGTGATTCTCCTCTGGACCTCATAGCATCTGAAGTCCATCAGCTTGCAGGAACGGTTGGAGTGGAACAATACACCCTCCACCCCGAAGTCCTTGATGAGGCTGGACATCAGATCCTCGCCAAAGTCCAGGTTGCGGTTGGCATAGTTTCCGGTGTACGACCTGGCCATTCCGTCCAGATCGTTGGTCTCGTAGACCTTGTACCAGGAGGACGGATAGGTGGAGGTCACCATGTTGACCCCGTATTTTTTGAGGGTCTTGAAGGTGGTGGAAAGGTGGGGCCAGCAGGCGATGCCGTCCCAGATGATCCTGTATTTCTCCTCCGCAGAGTTCCAGGGTCCCTTGCCCTCTTCAGCCTTCTGCTTCAGCTCTTCGTACCAGAGTTTGAACAGCTTGTGGCCGTCCTCTGAGTTTCTCATGCAGACGATGAGGGCCATGTAGTTGAACATGTCGAAGCCGTTCAGCGGGGAGGGATTGACCTTGCCCCAGTCCGTAGCCTTCTTCCACCATTCGCAGGTGGCGTTGTTCATGTCCATCTTTTCAGCCAGCTTGTCATAGTCCATCCTGTGTCCGGTGAAGTCCTCCAACTGCCTGATGGCGTTCTCCAGCTGTCCTCTTATGTACTTGGTGGCGTTGTCCGACACCTCGTAGGTGTGGTTGAAAGGCATGTCCAGAAGGATCAGAGGAATATGAAGCTTCTTGGCCAGATTCTCGTACCACTTCAGCACCGTATGACAAATGTTGGTGGAACTGAAGATAAGGTCCGGCATGGGGATGTCCTGGGCGTCTGCGTGTTTCAGGTCCACGTACCCCATGTTTACTCTGGCGTAGGAACAGATGTCCGAGGAGTAGCCGTCGCCCTCAGCCTGTTCTATGAACTTCATGGCTTCCTTGCGGGCGCCTATGGCAGCCGCGTGGTTTTCGGGATACACCGTGGTGATATCCATTGCCGCCAGCAGTTCGTCAGGGCAGATGGATGTGGCCCATGCCACCGGCTTTCCCTCTGCCTTTGCCTGAAGTGCGCCTTCGTAATGCTTGGCGGTAAGCTCGTTTAAGAGCTGTTTTGACGTTAATGCATTTTCTTCTGCCACTTTATTTCTCCTTGATCACCTGTTCTCGTACACAGGTTTTCTCTTCTCCATGAAGGCGTGCATGCCTTCCTTCTGATCGTAGGTGTTGAATAGCTTTGCCCACTGAGAAGCCTCGTAGGCCGTGCCCTCTCTCACCGTGGCCATCTCCAGCCCGCGGTTGATCACGTCTTTGACCATGCGTACTGCCACCGGGCCCCGCCTGGCGATCTTCGAGGCAAGCTTTTTGGCCTCCTCAAGGACGCTGTCGTCGGGCACCACCCGGTTCACCAGTCCCATCTCCAGAGCCCTGGCCGCCGAGATCTTCTCTCCCGAGAAGATCAGCTCCTTGGCGAAGCTTGGTCCGATGAGCCTGGGGGCTCTTATGGTGCCGCCAGCTCCGGGGAATATACCCAGAGTGACCTCCGGGAATCCCATTCTGGCGCTTTCTCCCGCGATCCTGATGTCAGCGGTGAGGGCGAGTTCCATGCCTCCTCCCAGAGCGTAGCCTTCGATGGCCGCAATGGTAGGGATTGGATACTCCGCGATCCCGTCATATACGGGACTGAAGCAAAAGGCTTTGGCCCCCTCCTCGTCGCAGTCCGCCATCCTTTTGATGTCGGCGCCGGCGGCGAAATTTTTTTCCGAATGGAAGATAAGACAATATATGCTGCTGTCCTTTTTAAGCTCATCCAGCACCTCTCCCATCTCGTCCACGATCTCCCTGGACAGGGCGTTCAGGGCCTCGGGACGGTCCACGGAAAGAATGGCTATGTGATCTTCCTTAACTAATCTTACGAATCCCATGTCATTTCCCCGTCATTTCTTGTCGGTATAGTCGTAGAAGCCCTTGCCGCTCTTGCGGCCCAGGTTTCCGGCGTCCACCATTCTCTGGATCACCGGTGAGGGTCTGAATCTCTCGCCGTAGCCCTCGAACATGATCTGGTCCACCGCCAGATTCAGGTCGTGGCCCGTGATGTCCAGAAGTGCGCAGATGCCCATGGGGTGGCCCAGTCCGTACTTGCAGATCTTGTCCACGTCCTCAGGGGTGCAGACACCCTCTTCAATGAGCCTCATGGCTTCCCCGTACATGCAGTGGAAGATGCGGTTCAGGCCGAAGCCCACCACGTCCTTCACCCTTACGGGCTCCTTCTCAATGGATGCCAGAAGGTCATAGACCTCGTCAGCTCTCTCCTTGTCCGTGAGAAGCCCCGGGATCACCTCCACCAGCTTCATAACGGAAGCGGGGGAATTGAAGTGGGTGCCCAGGAATCTTGCCTTCCTGGCCTCTCCCACTGCGGAGCTCAGCTTGGTGATGGAGATGGATGATGTGTTGGAGCAAAATATGGTCTCCGGCTTGCAGATCTTGTCCAGCTCCTCGAAGATCCCCAGCTTCACCTCCAGGTTCTCAAGGGCGGCCTCGATGATAAGGTCGCAGTCCTTAAGATCCTCATAGTCCGCCGACGGTGTGACCAGCCTGAGAGCGGCCTCCTTCTCCTCCTCCGTCATCTTGCCCTTTGAGATGGACTTGGACATGACCTTGTCCTGCTTCTCCACACCCTTCCTGGCAAGTTCCATGGATATGTCGTTAAGTACTGTGGGGTAGCCTGCCTTCTCGAAGCAAAGAGCGATCTCCGCGCCCATCATGCCGGCGCCCACGACTCCTACTTTTTTGATCATATTTGCCTCCTCCTTGGTCTCAACCTTCATATATGTTTTCCACCAGCGTGGAAACTCCCAGACCTCCACCGCAGCAGGCTCCGAAGAGTCCGTATCTGCCGCCAGTCCTGATAAGCTGTTTGACTGTGAAGAGCGCAAGCCTTCCGCCGGATGCTCCGTTGGGATGTCCGAAGGCTATGGCGCCGCCCAAAGGGTTCCACTTGGAACGGTCCACCTTCTCACCGGTCAGGTTCTCCATCTCCCTGATGACTCCCAGGTTCTGAGCCGCAAAAGCCTCATTGCACTCGATAATGTCCATGTCGGAGATCTTAAGTCCGTTCTTATTGAGCAGGTGAAGGTTGGAGTATGCGGGGCCGATGCCCATGAATCTGGGCTCCACCCCTACATCCTTGCCGCCCACCCATCTGGCCAGAGGCTTGTAGCCCAGCTCTTCGGCGGTCTCTCTTGCCATCATCAGAAGGAAGGCTGCTCCGTCGTTTAAACCGGAGGCGTTCCCTGCGGTGGTGACTCCGCCTTCCATGACAGGCCTCATCTTGGCCAGACCTTCCATGGTGGTGTTGAATCTGGGATGCTCATCCTGGTCGATGATCACCGGATCGCTCTTTCTCGTGTATTTCACCTCTATGGGAAGGATCTCTTCCCTGAAGTATCCTGCCTCGATGGAAGCCTTGGCCCTCATCTGGCTGTCATATGCGAACCGGTCACAGTCCTCTCTGGAGATCCCCCAACGCTTTGCCATGCCGTCAGCCACCTCGATCATGGAGATGTCCTGGTCATCTGTGGGGGCAAGCCTGTTTTTTGCGGCCCTGGGAGGCTCCTCCTTGTAGGGCTCCGCAAAGGTGGGAAACTTACAGGCTGTTCTGGAGTGGGTCTCCGCTCCTCCTGCGATGGCCACGTCGATGACGCCGCAGGCGATCTGAAGGGCTGCGTTGTTGATGCAGGTGATGGATGAGCCGCACTGCATCTCGATGTATGTGGCAGATGTCTCATATGGCAGGCCGGCCTTCAACATGGAATATCTCGCAAAGTTGTTGCAGTCGATGTCTCCCCAGGCGCATCCCGCGAACACGGAGTCCACCTTGCCTCTCTCCAGAATGCCGGTCTTGTCGCAAAGGCCTCTGATGGTCTTTCCCGCCAGATCGGAGGGAGTGAATACCCTGAACACTCCACCTCTCTTGCCGAATGCTGTGCGCATTCCGTCTACGATCACTACTTCTCTCATCTTTTGCTCTCCTTATCCTTCCCTGACCTCGTCCCAGAGGGCTATGATCTCCGGGATCACCTTATACAGGTCCCCTTCAACGGCGTAATCCGCCAGCTTCATCATGGGGCAGTCAGGATCCTTGTTTATGGCAACGATGATCCTGGAATCGGACATGCCTGCCTGGTGCTGGATGGCGCCTGAGATGCCGCAGGCAAAGTAGATGTCAGGCTTGACTGTGGTTCCCGTCTGTCCTACCTGGTGGGAGGGATCGATCCAGCCCGCATCCACCGCGGCGCGGGAAGAACCTACCACTCCGCCGACCTTATCGGCCAGTTCCTTTATGAGCTTGAACCCCTCCGGTCCGCCCAGACCGCGTCCACCGGAGCAGATGATCTTGGCGTCGGTGAGAGATACCATCTCCCTGGCGGCCTTGACCACATTCAGAAGTTCAACATTAATATCTTCTTTCCTGAGATCGGGCTTCACTCTGACCAGCTCGCCGGATGCGCCATTCACCGGCTCTCTCTTAGCCATTACCCCCGGACGCACCGTAGCCATCTGAGGTCTGGTGTTCGGTGTGACGATGGTAGCCATCAGGTTTCCGCCGAAGGCCGGACGGGTCTGCTTAAGGCCCTTGTTGTCGTCATCCCTGTCCAGTCCTGCCAGGCTTGCGGTAGTGTATGTCTCAAGGTAATCCATGTAGTCTGACACCTTGATGTCCAGTCTGGTGCAGTCGGCGGTGAGACCGGTGTTCAGTCTGGCCGCTACCCTGGGTGCCAGGTCGCGGCCTATATGTGTTGCTCCGAAAAGCACGATCTCCGGCTTATATTCATTTACAGCATCCACTATGACCTTGGTGTAGCCGTCTGTAGTATAGTGCTCCAGAAGATCGTCCTCGATGACGTAGACCGAGTCTGCCCCATAGCTGTAAAGCTCATCCTTGAGCCCTTCTACATTGTTTCCCACGAGGAGGGCAACAAGCTTGCAGTCCGGCCCGATCTCCCTGGATAATGTGTGCCCTTCTCCCACGAGTTCAAGAGCAACATTCATGAGTTTTCCGGATCTCTGTTCGCAGAACACCCAGACGTTTTTGTACTCGCTGAAATCTTTCATCGCTCTCCTCCTTAGATGATGTGTCTCTGTTTCATGCTCTTTAAGAGATTCTCCGACTTCTCTCTGGGTGTATCACCCTCAACAGTGACGCCGGCTCCCTTGGGCTTGGGTGTAAAGGACTTGAATACGTTGGTGGGGGATGCCTTGAGTCCCACAGTCTGAAGGTCCACGCCGATGTCCTCTGCATTCCATACGGTGACTTCCTTCTTCACGGCTTTCAATATCCCGGGAATGCTCATGTATCTCGGGGTGTTCAGTTCCTTGATACAGGTCAGCATGCAGGGCATCTTCACCCTGAGGGTCTCGTAACCGTCCTCCAGGGCTCTGTCCACGATGACATGATCTCCGTCCCTCTGGAACCTCTTCACGTAGGACACCTGAGGAAGTCCCAGCTTCTCTGCGATCTGGGGACCCACCTGGGCGGTATCGCCGTCGATGGCCTGCCTTCCGCAAAAAATTATGTCGTACTCCCCGATCTTCCTGATGCCTGCGGCCACCGCGTTGGATGTGGCCCATGTATCTGATCCACCCAGCGCTCTGTCTGAAAGAAGTATCACCTCATCAGCTCCCATGGCGGAGCATTCCTGAAGCATCTTCACAGCCTGAGGCGGACCCATGGTGATCACTGTAACGGTGGACCCGGGGTTGGCGTCCTTGAGCTTGAGAGCTTCCTCCAGTGCGTTGGCATCGTCCGGATTCAGTATGGAAGGCACTCCGTCTCTGATCAGTGTCCCGGTCTCGGGATTGATCCTGATCTCTGTGGTGTTAGGCACCTGCTTTACGCATACAATTATCTTCATTTAGGTCTTCCTCCCTCTACCTGAAAATATCTCCGGCCATTACCATCTTCATTACTTCAGATGTGCCTTCATATATCTCTGTGATCTTCTGATCTCTGTACATCCTCTCCACCGGATAATCCTTTATATATCCGTAACCGCCGTGGAACTGTACTGCCTTGTCCACCACGTAGCTGGCGGCCTCAGAGCAGGCCAGCTTGGCCTCGGCAGCCAGGGGACTCAGCTTGTCCTCGCCGGCATCTCTTGCCCACGCGGCATGATAGAGAAGGAATCTGGCTCCGTCGATCCTTGTCTTCATGTTGGCCATTTCGAACTGCAGCGCCTGGAACTTGTCCAGAGTCTTCCCGAACTGTTTTCTCTGCTTCATATATTTGACGGTCTCATCGAAGGCTCCCTGTGCGATGCCCAGTGCCTGAGCGGCGATTCCCAGTCTTCCCACGTCCAGGGCGCTCATGGCGATCTTGAAGCCCTTTCCCTGCTGACCGAGAAGGTTCTCCTTGGGGATCCTGCAGTCCTCGAATACCAGCTCCGCTGCGATGGATCCTCTGATCCCCATCTTGTTCTCGTGCTTGGGAGAAGTGAATCCGGGAGTCCCCTTCTCAACTATGAAAGCGGATATGCCTTTGGTACCGATGCCCTTCTCAGTTACGGCGAAGATCACATAGGTGTCCGCGATGCCGCCTCCCGAGATGAATATCTTGGAACCGTTCAGGACCCATTCATCTCCGTCCAGTACCGCCTTTGTCTGAGTCCCTCCAGCATCAGTTCCTGCGTTTGGCTCCGTAAGACCAAAAGCTCCAAGCTTCTTGCCTGACAGAAGATCCGGAAGGAACTTCTGTTTCTGTTCTTCAGTCCCGTAGGTGAAGATAGGCCAGCAGCAGAGGGCGTTGTGCGTCTGCACTATTACACCGTGCGAGGCGTCTGTTTTGCTTATCTCCTCCACGGCCATGATGTATGTCAAATAATCCGAGCCGGCTCCTCCGAGCTCAGGCGGGAAAGGCATTCCCATGATGCCTAATTCCCCCAATTTGGCTACAGTCTCATATGGATATCTTGCTTCTTCGTCGATCTCAGCGGCAATGGGCGCGATCTCCCTCTCGCAGAAGTCGCTGAGCATCTGCTTTACCATCTGTTGTTCTCTTGAATAACTGAATTCCATTGCTTCCTCCAAATTGTTAAGTTATTCCCAAAAGCTGTTGCTCTATAGTAGATAGCATCTAGTGTGCCAACCATAATTTTTTTTCTAAAAAAAGAAAAAAAGACCCAAAAAACCCTTGTTTCAGCGGGTTTTTGGGTCTCGTCCATCTTACATGTCTTCTTAGCGGCGGCCGATTTCGATGCATTCCTGCATCGCTCAGATGCATTATTCCTTATCCAGGCCATATTTATGAAGTTTTCTGACTATGGTGGATTGGTTCACATTAAGCTTTTCGGCGATCTTCCGGCTGGAACCATAGTCCCTCTTGGCTTTGGTGAGCATCTGCTTTTCCAGTGCCTCCACCGCATCATTCAGTCCAATAATGTTGTTCTGTGCCAGAGCGTCTATGGTCTTCTGCACCTCGTTCTTTCGCCATCCCTCTTTCCAGGGCAGGTCGCTGACCTGCAGATAATCGGTATCGCTGGTGATAACCAGATTCTCCATTACGTTCTTGAGCTGTCTCACATTTCCGGGCCAGCTGTAGTCCTCCAGTTCCTTCACCAAGTCATAGGTCAGTTGCTTCTGCTGATCGTATTTTTTGTTGTATCTGGTGAGGAAGAGTGCTGCCAGAGGCAGGATGTCATCCACCCTCTTCCTGAGCGGCGGTACCTTGATCTGCACCACGTTGAGCCTGTAGTACAGATCTTCTCTGAAGGTCCCTTCCCTCACCTGGGCCTCCAGATCTCTGTTGGTGGCGGTGATGACCCGGACGTCCACTATCTTGGAGTCCACGGCCCCCACACGTCTCACCTCCTTGGATTCCAGGAAACGGAGCAGCTTCACCTGGAAGTCGAGAGGCATGTCACCGATCTCATCCAGAAATACCGTTCCCCCTTCGGCGGTCTCAAGAAGTCCCTCCTTGCCGGACTGCATAGCTCCGGTGAAAGCACCCTTTTCGTATCCGAAAAGTTCCGACTCCAGCAGGGTATCGGGAATGGCGCTGCAGTTGATCACCACGAAGGGCTTGTCCTTTCTAAGGCTCTTGTTGTGTATGAGTTTGGCTACCTCTTCCTTTCCCACTCCGGATTCCCCGGTGATCAGGACGGTGACCTGGAAGTTGGCCACCTTTTCTGCCAGCATCAGGGCAGCCTTCATCTCCTCGCTGGAAGCCAGCACTTCCTGATTGCTGTCGTCTGTGCCCACCAGCGAGGGACTGATCCTGTTTATATAGAGCTTCTCGGTCTCCTTAGCTCTCTGCAGTTCCTCGGTCAGGTTATATATCTCAGTTATATCCCTGGCATTTATCACAATGCGGTCGATGCTGCCGTCAGGTCCGAATATGGGCGTGCCGGTGACCATTATGTGGTTGCCGGACTTGGTGACCTGCCGGATGGATACCGCCTTTTTCTCACGGGCCACCACATGGGCCACGGACTCCGGCATCCACACCGGATTGATGAGCTCACGCATATACTTCCCCATGATCTCTTCCCGCTTGATCTCGGCCACCCTCTCATATGACTTGTTGACGAAGAGCACCTTGCCCTCCACGTCGGTGACCAGTATGCCGTCGAAAGAACCCTCCAGTATCTCCCTGAAATTTCCGGCCAGCCTTCTCTGATAGATCAGCTCCGATTCGTACTCTTCATTGGAGTGGGCATCTATAATGACCAGGCCTCTCACCCCGCGGATCAGTTTTTCCTCCGGATAGATAGGAATGATATAGCAGCTGCGGCCTCCGAGATCGGAAACGAACACTCTGTCCTGAAGATCTTTTCTTGAAGTATAGTCAGGCACAAAATCCTCAAGGTCTCTGCCCTCTATGGATCCTCCTGATTTTATGACATCGATGGATTTAAAGAAGATGTATGCTGCATTGTTGGCATAGGTGATCTTCTGGGCCTCATCGATGATGAGCAGCGGATAGAGGCTTCGGATTCTCTTGTTGCTCAGAAATTGTGTGACATTGTTCTCCATATCAAGACCCTTTCTCTGTCCATGATGCAAAAACGCATCGCTTTCTTTCAATCCTGCATCAGCCGGCGCAGTTTAACTTCTATTTTTCAATGCCTGCGATATCTTTGGCCAGGTCTTTTTTGCCCTGGATGTTGCCCTGGCGGGCGATCATGATCCTCTGGGCCTGAGGCGAGCCAGCACCGTGCATGGACTCGGTCCTGTAGCCTACGGCAGCGGTACCCAGACACAGATTTTCAAGAAGGCGGAGCACCTTCATCCTGTCCTCGGTGGAAACTCCCTCCTTCGTCGCAAAATACTTATTGCAGAATTCGCCGATGGTCTCACCGTTGCGGCCGGCGATGGTGGAAGACTGGAAATCCTTGTTGGATGGCATGGTTACCATGAGGCCTCCTGCGATGTCCTCGGCCAGCCTGACGATCTCGTAGGGGAAGCGGGTCACGTTCTGCTTGCACACGTTGGCCAGAAGCAGATCGATCTGATAGTTGCCCGCCTTGGTGGGACAGCCCCGGGCGGAGCATGCGATGCCGCAGGAGAAAAGCGTCTCGTTGAGATGGGTCATCTCGATGAGCTTGTCCTTCACGGCGGAAGCTTTTTCCGCTCCGTTGTACTCTGCGGCGAGAGCCGCGGCTCCGATGACCACGTCACCCACGCCTACCTTGCAGCCGCCGTAACTCTGGCGGTGGTATCCTGCGAAGCGCTCCACCATCATGCCGGCGAAGTCGTACTCTCCGCACATGAAGATGTATTCGTTGGGGATGAACACGTTGTCGAAGACCACCAGGGCCTCCTGGCCGCCGAATGCTGGGTTCCCGACGTCCATTCCCACCTGCTCCTCCAGCTTCCTGGTGTCGCAGGACTGGCGTCCGTAGATCATGAAGATGCCTTCCGCGTCAGAGGGGGTGGCGAAGGATACAGCGTAGTCCCTGTCCTCCTCCCTCAAGGCAATAGTAGGCATGACAATGTGCCAGTGGGAATTGATGGTGCCTGTCTGGTGGGCCTTGGCTCCGCGGACAACGATACCGTCAGGCCTTCTCTCCACTATGTGGAGGAAAAGATCCGGGTCCGCCTGTTCGTGGGGAGCCTTGGAACGGTCGCCCTTGGGATCCGTCATTGCCCCGTCCACGGTCAGGTCCTGATCCTGGACCATGATAAGGAACTTCCTGAAGTTCTCGTGATAGTTTGTTCCGTACTTTTCATCGATCTCATAGGTGGTGCTGTACACTGCGTTGAAAGCGTCCATTCCCACGCACCTCTGGAAGCAGCTGGCTGTCTTCTGCCCCAGCAGTCTCTGCATTTCGACTTTTTTGATCAGGTCCTCCGCGGACTGATGAAGATGGGTGAAGCGGTTGATCTTCCTTCCGGTCAGGCTGGATGTGGCAGTCATAAGATCCTCGTACTGAGGGTCCTGCGCCAGTTGGCCACACAGTGGATGGAGGGACGGATTATGGGATGATCAACCCAGTTGTCCACCTTCTCTCCGAACATATACACTCTGGTATTGAGTCTCCTGAGGCTCTCAACGTATTCCGATCCGGTCATTAAGCTCATAACATGTCTCCTTTGCGATATATATCATTGTGTTAAGGCACAATTCCGGCAGGTAATTCTTCGTAATACTATACAGTAAAATGTATCCAGTTTTCAAACTTTTTTTAAAAAACGACCCCGGATGGTTCCGGGGCCATTTCATCAAATCTGTATTAATCAAAAACTTGCCGGACACGCCTGCAAACATTGTCGCAAAAAACGTGCCACTTTACTTCGCCGGAGGCATGTTCACCGCGCTTCCGAACACCGCGTGAGCCGCTTCCTTAAGAGATTCCGATACTGTGGGATGGGCATGGACGGTCCTGAGCACGTCCTCCACGGACGCTCCCATGGAGAGAGCCAGGGCTCCTTCCATGATGATCTCTGTGGCGTTGGGCCCCGCCATATGGATGCCCAGCACCCTGCCGGTGTCCTTCTCCGCGATGACCTTCACCAGACCGGACTGCTCGCCGATGATCAGGGACTTGCCGTTTCCCATGAGCGGGAATTTGCCGATCTCATACTGAAGCCCCGTTTCCTCCTGAAGCTTCTCGCACTCCTGCTCCGTAAGACCTACCCCCGCCAGCTCCGGCTGGGTGTAGACGCAGGACGGGATCACGCTGAGGTTCACGGATCTCTCACGTCCCATAATGCCCTCCAGACATGCCTCGCCCTCGGCTGAGGCCACATGGGCCAGCATGATGCCGCCGATGCAGTCGCCTATGGCATAGATGTTGTCCACGGATGTTTTGAAGCTGCCGTCAACTACTATCCTTCTTCTGTCCCGCTCAACCCCGATCTCGTCAAGGCCCATGCCGTCTGTCATGGGACGGCGCCCCACGCACATGAGGACCTTTTCGGCAGTGACCGAGAACTCCTTGTCGTTGGAATCCTTCACGTTGACCTTAAGGCCATCTTCAGTCTTCTCTATGGACTGCACTGCGGAACCGGTCTTCACGTCGATCTTGGCCCGCCTCATGTTCCTTCTCTGGACGGCCACCAGGTCCCTGTCCAGGTTCATCAGGATCTCGGGCAGCATCTCGATTACGGTGACCTTGGTGCCGAATCTTGAGTAGGCGTGGCCGATCTCGATGCCGATGACTCCTCCTCCGATGATGGCCAGGCTCTCTGGCACCTCGCAGAAGTCCAGAGCTCCCGTGGAGTCCACCACTCCCTCAAGGTCGTGGCCCGGGATGGGCAGCACTGAGGGTACAGAACCGGAGGCTATGATGCACTTGTCAAATGTGAGTTCCTCGGTGCCCTCTTCAGACCTCACCTCAACCTTATCTTTTGCGGCAAAGACTGCTGTGCCTTTTTTCACGGTGATGCCGTAGGCTTTCATAAGGGAGCCTACGCCGTTCACCAGCTGAGACACCACTTTCTGCTTCCTGGCCTGGACTTGACCGAAGTCCAGCGCCACTTCGCCGCAGACCACGCCGCTTTTGGCCGCTTCCTTCACCACTTCGCTGTAAAGGTCCGCCGAATGCAAGAGAGCTTTGGTTGGGATGCATCCCACGTTCAGGCAGGTGCCGCCCAGGGCTCCTTTCTCCACCAGAGTGACCTGAGCTCCCATCTGGGCTGCTCTTATGGCTGTCTCGTATCCGCCGGGACCGCCGCCTATGATCAGTAGATCCATGTTTTCTTCCTTTCTGTATCTATATGCCGGAGGCTCCGCGCCTCTTCACTTTCCCTGCGCAAAAGATTATAACATATAAAAACAGGAGGTTACAACATACCATGTATGCTGGTGTTTTGCGGGAGGCTGTGATATAATTTAATGCGATAAAGCAAATGTTCAAGGAGGAACGATGTTTACCAAAGCCATAACCAAGAAACCCTGCAGAGCACTGATCGACGGTATCTCAACGGCACAGTTCACGGACACCCCGGAGAGTCCGGACTACGATCTTGCAGTAAAGCAGCACGATAAGTATATCCGCATCCTGGAAAGCCTGGGGCTGGAGGTGCTGGACCTTCCTTCTGACGAGCGCTTCCCGGACTCCTGCTTCACCGAGGACCCGGCGGTGGTCATGGAGGGTTTAGCGGTGGTCACCAACCCCGCAAGAGACTCCCGTAACGGGGAGAAGGCCGAGATCGAGCCGGCCCTTAAGAAATTCTACCCGGAAGACCGGATCTTCCACATAGAGGCTCCTGGCACCATGGAGGGCGGCGACGTCATGCAGGTGGGGCGCCACTTCTACGTAGGGCAGAGCGGCCGCACCAACGCTGAAGGCGCGCGCCAGTTCAATGACATCGTGACCGGGGCGGGCTATACCTCGGAGACCGTTCCCGTCACAGAAGGCCTGCATCTGAAGGATTTCGTCATATACCTTGATAACCATGACCTTTTGGTGACAGAGACCATGGACAAGGTCCCGGCCTTCAGAGATTTCAACAGATATATCATCCCGGAGGACGAGCTTTATGCCATCAACAGCCTTTACATAAACGGCACGGTGCTGGTTCCCGCCGGCTACCCCAAGACCCTGAAGATAATACAGGATCTGGGCTACCCCACCATAACCGTTGATACTTCCGAGTTCAGAAAGATCGACGGCAGCCTGACCTGCCTGTCACTGAGGTTCTGATATGGAGCCAAAGAAGATCTATTTCGATCTGGACAACGTGCTGGCGGATTTTGACGAAGGAGTCAGAGAGCTGGCAGGCTTCCGGTTCAGAGACAGGAACCACCGCACCAGGGAGGAGGACGATCAGATGTGGGACGCGGTCCGCAAGGTGGACCACTTCTATCTGAAGCTCGGGTTCATTCCCGGTGCGAAAGACTTCTTCGGCGAAGTCCGGGGAAGATTCGGCGACAGGGTGGAGATCCTGTCCGGCCTGCCCAAGCCTCACAGGCGCATAGAATACGCTGCAGAGGACAAGATCTTCTGGTCCCACGCCTGGCTGGATCCGGAAATCAAAGTAAACCTCGTATATAAAGAAGGAAAGGCGGACTTCTGCCTGGGCCCGGAGTATATCCTGATCGATGACCTGGAGCTTAACATCATCCGCTGGCGGGACAAGGGCGGCACAGGCATTCTGTTCACCGACACCCTATCAGCTGCCGAACAGCTTAATGAAATACTGAAAGAATCATGAGATCATACCTGGAAAACAACATACTGACCGTCTTCCCTCAGGGAAGGATCGACAGTTCCAATGCCTCATCCCTTGAGGACGAGATCGAAAACATCAGAAAAGATCATCCGTCAGCCCAGCTCAGACTTGACCTGGAGGACCTGACATACATTTCAAGCGCAGGGCTCAGAGTCATCCTCCGGCTCCGCAAATCAGCCCCAGCTCTCTCCCTGATAAACGTCAGCCCCGAAGTTTATGACATCTTTGAGATGACCGGTTTCACGGAGATGATGGATATCAGAAAGGCTTTCCGCCAGATGTCCGTGGAGGGCTGCGAGATCCTTGGAGAAGGCTCCAACGGCGTGGTCTACAGATATAATGATGAACTGGTGGTCAAGGTCTACCGTGACCCGGACGCTCTGGACGACATAGAGGCCGAGCGGACCCTGGCACGAAAGGCCCTGATCCTGGGCATCCCCACCGCCATACCCTTCGACGTGGTGAAGGTGGGTGAAAGCTACGCTTCAGTTTTCGAGCTTCTGAACGCCAAGTCATTCACCAAGCTCATCCGGGAGAATCCCGACGATATCGAGCATTATGTTAAGCTCTACACGGATCTTCTCAAGACCATCCATTCCACGGAGGTGGACCCCAAGGATATGCCTGACGGAAAGGCTGTAGCCCTTAACCGCGCAAAATATCTCAGGGACTACCTGGATCCCGCCGTCTACGATAAGCTCATCGCCCTGACGGAAGGCTTGCCTGAAAGACACACCATGATCCACGGGGATTACCATACAAACAACGTAGAGATGCAGAACGGCGAGGTGCTTTTGATCGACATGGACACCCTGTCCTACGGCCATCCGATCCTGGATCTGGCCAACATGTACATGTGCTACGTAGGCTTCGGCGAACTGGACCACGGGATCTCAGAAAGGTTCCTGAACCTGCCCTACGATCTGGTCTCAAGGATCTGGGGACTGGCCACCAGACTGTATCTGGAAACTGATGACGAAGAGTCCATTAAAGCAATGACGGAAAAGGCCGCCATACTGGCCTACAGCAGGCTGATGCGCCGCACCCTGAAAAGGGATTCCGTGTCCGAATTCGGTCTTAAGCAGATAGAGCTCTGCAAAAGAAGGCTGGAGGATCTGGTCCCCAAATACGACAGTCTGGACTTCTGAGCAAAAGATCATGACATAAGATGCCCTGCGCCATGAGGCGCAGGGCTTTATTTTGGAGCGGGCCGCAGCGGTGATCATGCCGGCTCTTTGCGGCCGGGTCATGTTTTTGCCCCGGAGCCGTAATTAGACCATATAAACTGCTCCTGCCCCAAAAAGCCACTTTACAAAATGTACTTCATTATAGTACATTGATACCGTAAAGAATCATATTGCGTTTATGCGCAGTCATTCTTGTGTTCGATGGACTGCGATAATCTGCTTTTTATATCATCCGAAAGGAGGACAGAAATGAAGAATAACTACGGCAAGTCCTCCGGGCGCTTTTTGCTAAAGCTTGCGGTCATGGTACTGATAACGGCCGTGGCGGTCTGCATGATGCCCGGAGCGGGACTTTTCACAGGTCAGTCGGCAGCCTACGCTGCTGACAACGAGCTGCAGGGCGTAGTAGCTGCGTCTGATCTGACCCTTATGGCAGATTACACTCTTGCAGGCGATACCGTCATAAAGGTGGATGCCTCCAAAATCATCGGAGCCCTGCATATCGGGAGCTATGAGCTCTCAATCGAGGCCTCAGAGGAGGCCCCCGATGAGATCCTGAGTATCTACGGCGGGATCGACGGCTACAAGGGAAAGGTGAACCTGAACGGCGGGTTCCTGGATCTGGATCTCACCAACGAATCCTCCGGTCTCCGCTATCCCGCAGCCATCAACCTCACCATGGGAACATTCAGCATCAACGGCGGTGGACTGTTCATCAACTACACGTCGAATGATCCGACTGCTCTCTCCGCATCAGCCATAAATGTGGCCGCCTTCTCCATGACCGACGGTTCTGCCACTATCACCTGCACCACTGGAGCCGGCATCGCCACAGGCATCTCCGCCAGAAGCTTTGATATGTCAGGCGGATCACTGGGCGTTGATGCCAAGGCCACGGCTGCAGGAATGACTGCCATAGGCATCAGCCCCGGCGGTTCGGGATCAGATGCACCTTTCAAAATGTCAGGCGGCAGCCTGAGAGCGGAAGGCACAGCGCCTGAATATGGCTACGGCATCTACTGGTCCGCAGACAGTACACAAAGCGTCTTCGTGATCTCGGGGGGCACCGTACAAGCCAAGGGAAGCCGCAATGGTATCTTAAACTGGGCTGAAACATTTATTTCAGGCGGCGCCCAGGTCACCGCTCAGTCTACTTATGGCGGTGCCATCACTGTGGACGGTGCCCTGATTCAGATCTCAGACACCGGAACAAAAGTCACAGCCACTTCTCAGGAGAGCAGAGCCATCATAGTCTACAATGACAGGATCAACGATAATGACGATGTCAGCGACAACGATTCCCGTAACTTTTTATATTGCAGCGATTCATTGTCCATCGTGATCCCCGAAGGCGGCAAGATTAAAGCCCCGGTTCCCGGTCAGGCGACCGTAGTGGACGCCTCCGATAATCCCGCGAAGAACGTTGTCATCACCGGTCAGGCCGTGCCCTCCGTTATCGCTATCACCTATGATGCCTCCAAAGTCTTCCCCACCACAAGACTTACGGGAAAAGATGTGAGTCTCCACCTTCTCAAGAACGTCACCTCCAATCCGGGCTCTGTAAATGCCCACGACGGCTGGTACGTCTATGCTGCGGACCCCGATAAGTCGAAGCTGGATCTCAGCACTTCTTCATGGACATGTCTGGCGGTAAAGAATGGTGACTCATATCAGACACTGGAAAACAGTGATGAACTCCTGAACACTGAAGACGAATACTATCTCCGCTTCAACATAGAGAACGACGACGGCTACGGGTTCGACATGAACACCACATATACTGCCACCGTCAACGGCCAGCCCGCGGAATATGTGACGCAGCCCGGCTACGATGACGGAGACCTTCTGGTATACAAGAGAGTCTACCTGGACGAGTCTTCGGATGTCATCTGGAGCCTGGCGGTCACGCCTGAAGAATCCAGTATAGTCCCGGATGGATTCCGCCAGTTCAGCGTGACCGCAGTCGCCGCTACAACGGATGACGTGACCTGGTCCGTCACGGGCAATGACAGCGTTGGCACGTACATCACAAGTGCCGGAAGGCTTCACGCCGGCAGCGGCGAACATACAGGCCATGACCTGACAGTCAGAGCGACCTCAACAGTGGATGCCACCGTATATGATGAGGTGAGCGTGGCCGTTGTGGACGAGGTTCCTTACATTGAAAGCGTCACACTTACCTGTGAAAAGACCGAGATCTGCAGGGGTACCAGCGCAAAGGTCATTGCCGAAGTCGTCGGAACAGACATCAAGGACCTGAACTGGCAGCTCATCGGCTCTGACGGCAGTTCCTACTTCAACGGCGAAAACAACTACTACAGATATCTTCATGTGGGCCTGGAAGAACAGTCGGAGTTCATAACTGTCAAAGCTTCGTCCGTGGCGGATCCCTCAAAATACGGCGAGATAACTTTCCGCATAACAGATAAATCCGTGATCTATGGTCCCATAGACATCACCTATGATGAATCGGCGGTGAAGCTAACAGAAAGCAAGACCGGCGCGCAGGTCACAGAAGTATTCATAGCTGCCATAACCTCACCCAAGGGTACCGGTCTCGCTGTGGCTGATGCCCCCGGCGGATGGTATGTATATGTAGACTCGAACTATACCGGCCTTGTGAAAAAGTC
Organism: uncultured Peptostreptococcaceae bacterium; assembly: GCA_905235115.1. Classification (GTDB taxonomy): domain Bacteria; phylum Bacillota; class Clostridia; order Peptostreptococcales; family Anaerovoracaceae; genus RUG754. The sequence continues at coordinate 20,142 of CAJOKT010000032.1, read as the reverse complement.
CGGGAGCGGTTTTGACAAGCTCCTTGACAGCAGCGAATATCTCAGCCCGGACGAAGAGTACTATCTCTGGTTCAACGTTGAGGATTGCGACGATACCCACTACTTCAATAATTCCGAGATGGATCTCTCCGACCTTGGCATCACCGTAAACGGCAAGAAGTTGAACGGTGACATCGTTCAGGCTGGGTGGGGGTCTCCCCTTGAAGTCTATTACAGAGTCTATCTGGAAGGTCAGGAGCCGGAGCCCGTGGATCCTCTGGAGAGGATCGCAGGTCCCAACAGGTTCGACACCTCCATCGAGGCCGCGAACAAACTGAAGGCGCAGCTTGATCTGGATAAGTTCCCCGCGGTGGTCATCGCCAGCGGCATGGACTTCCCGGACGCTCTGGCAGGAGCATATCTCGGCATCGCAAAAGATGCCCCCGTGCTCCTCACTCACACCAGCGTTGCCTCCAAGATAGCTGAATACGTCAAGAACAATATGGAAGAAGACGGCACCGTCTACATCCTGGGCGGTACCGGCGCAGTGCCCGAGGTCATGGAAACAGAGCTCGAAGCACTGGGGATCACCAATATCGACAGGCTGGCCGGCGCCAACAGATTCGAGACAAACATCCTGATCCTCCAGAGAGCAGGCGTCTCCGGCAAGGACCTTCTGATCTGCGCCGCCAACGGCTATGCCGACAGTCTATCCGCATCCGCAGTTGGCCAGCCCATCCTGCTTGTAGGAAACAGCCTGACTGATGCCCAGAAGGAATACCTGGAGAGTATTCAGTCCGATATCTCCGGCAAATGCTATGCCATCGGAGGCACAGGAGTAGTCTCGGACGATGTCTTTGACCAGGTCAAGGCCTACGCCGCAGGAGAATCAAAGCGTGTGGCAGGAGCCAACAGATTCGCCACGTCAGTGGCCGTTGCCGAAGAGTTCTGCCCGAGTACCATCGACACAGTGGTCCTGGCCTACGCCATGAACTATCCTGACGGTCTTGCGGGAGGCCCTGTGGCTCACGCATTCCATGCGCCTCTCCTCCTAGTCAATGATTCCAACTACACCCTCGCAAAAGATTACGTTGCCCACACCTACGCCACCAAGGTCAAGGTCATGGGCGGAACATCCCTGATCGCTGACGCAACAGCGCTGGCAATAGTGGAATAGTATATGACGACCCCCGCGCCGGGAGGCGCGGGGGTCTCTTTCGCCTGCCCGCCCGCCTTCTGTCGGCGGGCGGTTTTTTTGCGTCCCAACAGACGATGGCGGACGAAAAATCGTCCTGCAACTGAGCACTCGCCCGCCTGCCGCTTCTAATCAGCGCGCTGCACTACAGCAGCACCACTCCTTTTCTCGCGCATTCCTCCACGGTCTCCTCGTCCCAGACCGCTGCCTGGACCTCGCCGATGTGTGCGGAGCCCATGAGGAACATGCAAAGCCTGGACTGACCGATGCCCCCGCCGATGGTCAGCGGCAGCTTGTCTTCAAGGAGGAGACGGTGGAAGTAGAGTTTTTTGCGGTCCTCACAATGGGCCAGGGCCAGCTGCTTAAGCAGCGTCTCGCTGTCCACCCGGATACCCATGGAGGAGATCTCGATAGGGCAGCACAGGGTCTCGTCCCAGAACAGCAGGTCGCCGTTCAGGCTCCAGTCGTCGTAGTCCGGCGAGCGCGTGCCATGGGGCGCGCCGGAGCGGAGGGCGCCGCCGATCTGCATGATGAAAGCGGTATGATGCTCCCTGAGAAGCTCCGCCTCCCGCTGATCCGGAGTGAGATCCGGATACATATCCTCCAGGTCCTGGGACGTTATGAAGCAAATATCGCGTTCCACGCGGGGGGTCAGCTTCGGGAAGCGCCAGTGCAGCTCCTCACCCACCCGGGAAATGGCGCTTACGATGCGCTCAACCGTGTCCCGGAGGAAAGCTTCCCTGCGGTCCTCCTTAAGAATTATCATCTCCCAGTCCCACTGGTCCACGTAGATTGAGTGCAGATTGTCCAGGGCCTCGTCCCGGCGGATGGCGTTCATGTCAGTGAGCAGCCCTTCATGACAGCTGAAATCGTATTTCTTAAGAGCGTATCTTTTCCACTTGGCCAGGGACTGGACCACTTCCGAGTCCCGGCCCACGGCGGGAACGTCGAACCTGACCGGCCGCTCTGCGCCGGAAAGATCATCGTTTAATCCCAGGTCGCTCAAGACAACCAAAGGGGCGCTTACCCGCTTCAGGTTCAGAGCCACCGACAGCTCCCGCTGGAACGCGTGCTTTATGAAATCGATCACCCTCTGTGTCTCGTAGACGTCCAGGGGAGACCTGTAACCTTCCGGTATGTAGACCTTTTCTGCCATTTCTTCCTCCTATACTTCAAAAAACTCTTGAATCTCTGATTTTATGGTGTTAGACTAACTTTATTCAAAATTTTTGTTAAAGTCAACAAAAACTTTAGGAGATCGGAGAAAAATTATGTCAAAAGTCGCTAAATTCGGGGGATCCTCCCTGGCCAACAGCATCCAGTTCCGAAAAGTCAAGTCCATAGTCGATGCTGACCCTGCCAGGCGGTATGTGGTGGTCAGCGCCTGCGGCAAAGAGTCACCGGAGGACCACAAGGTCACGGATCTTTTGTACCTATGCGAGGCACATATCAGATATGGGGTGCCCTACGACGACATTTTCACCCTGATCGAGAGCAAATACCTTCAGATCCGGGACGACCTTGGTCTCAGTCTGGACCTCGAGCCGGAGTTCGACGGTATCCGGGAGGCTATGGACCGCGGCGCGGACACGGACTACGTGGTGAGCCGTGGCGAATACCTGGCGGCCAAGCTCATGGCTGAGTATCTGGGGGCGGCGTTCCTGGACGCAAAAGATGTGATCTTCTTCAACTACGACGGCTCCTTCGACCTGGAAAAGACCGGTGCGGCGCTCAGGGCCGGGACCGGGCACGGAGCCGGAGCAGGCAACAAAGCCCCCGCGGACACTTGGACCGGAGCCGGAGCAGACAGGTTCGTCATCCCCGGCTTTTACGGCTCAATGCCCGACGGCACCATAAGAGTCATGCCAAGGGGCGGCTCTGACATCACCGGTGCGCTGGTGGCCAACGGCACCGACGCGGAGGTCTACGAGAACTGGACCGACGTCTCCGGCTTCCTTGTGGCAGACCCCAGGATCGTGAAGGATCCCATCTCCATCCCCCGCATAAACTACAGTGAGCTCAGGCTCATGAGCTATATGGGGGCGGATGTTTTGCACGATGACGCCATCTTCCCGGTAAAGGAGAAAAACATACCGATCAATATAAAAAACACCAACGATCCGGATGCTCCCGGCACCCTGATCCTGGACGACTGCTCCGAGCAGGACCGTGATGACCCGCCTCACCTGGTGACAGGGATCTCCGGCAGGCGGCACTTCACCGCTTTTACCCTCACCAAGAGCCACTCCAGCGCGGAGGTGGGATTTCTGAGAAGGCTGCTTGCGGTCTTTGAGGACTACCGGGTCTCCGTGGAAGGTGTGTCCGTCACAGTGGACACCTTCACGGTGATCGTCCGTTCCGATGCGGTGGCCAACTGTCAGTACGAGATCATGGGCCGCTTCAGCGAGGAATTCAGGCCCGAGGAGCTCAAAGTTGAGGACCACCTGAGCCTGATCGCCGTGGTGGGCCGGGGCATGAAGGCAGTTCCCGGCTCGTCAGGCCAGTTCCTGTCAGAGTTCGGCCGCAACCATATCAACATCCGGGTCATAAGCCAGTGCGCAGACGAGCTCAGCGTGGTGGTGGGCGTGGATGACCGGGACTTCGAGCGGGCTATCAACTGCATCTACGGCAAATTCATTTAGATATCCATAGGAGGCGCAAAACATGAGAGTCGGAATACTCGGCGCCACCGGCGCGGTGGGCCAGCAGATGATAAAAGTAATGGAGGAAAGAGGGATCCGGTGCGACCTCAGGGTCTTTGCCAGCCAGCGGTCTCAGGGGCAGACCTCGTCCTTCATGGGGCGCGGCGTGGAACTGGAGGTCGTCAGCGACGAAGGCCTCCGGGGCCTGGACTTTCTTCTGGGCGCGGCGGAGGCGGACGTGTCCCGGGCCCTGCTCCCCCGGATACACGAGAGCGGTGCGGTGTACATCGACAACTCCAGCGCTTTCCGCCTGGATCCGGACGTTCCCCTGGTGATCCCCCAGATCAACGGCGATGACGCCCTGAAGCACAATGGCCTCATCGCGAACCCCAACTGCTCAACAATAATTACCTACATGGCCCTGGCCCCCATCCACCGGCTGAGCCCCCTCCGGACCCTGGTGGCTTCCACCTACCAGGCGGTCTCAGGCGCAGGCAAAGCGGGGCTCCGGGAACTGGAGGACCAGGTGGACGCCCTCAGGACCGGCCGGCCCTTCGAGCCCGCGGTCTTCCCCAAACAGATCGCATACAACTGCATCGCCCGGATCGGGGGCTTCGATTCAGAGGGCTACACCTCCGAGGAGATGAAGATGCAGAACGAGGGGCGCAAAATACTTCACGCCCCGGACCTGAAGGTCACCTGCACCTGCGTGAGGGTGCCTGTTTTCAGGTCTCATTCGATTTCAGCCACCTTTACGACTGAGGAGCATATCAGCGTGGAAGAGGCTGAAAACGCCATTTCCGCCGCCGAGGGCGTTGTCCTCATGAAGGACGACGTGGCCTCCCCCCTGGACACTTCAGACCAGGATCTGGTCTACGTCAGCCGGGTACGCCGCGACCTCACCTCCGAGAACGGCCTCACCCTCTGGTGCTGCGGCGACCATCAGAAAAGGCGCCGCCACCAACGCCGTGGAGATCATGGAATACCTGATGAAACACTAAACCAATCAAAAAGCCACGCAAAAAGGCCAGCCCCGAAAGGCTGGTCTTTTTTAGTTGATTTTTTGGATCAGACTATTTTGCCTCTTCCTCGCGCTTCCTTGTAGCAAATAGTGCCACAAGTCCTGCAATGGCAAGTCCTGCCAGACCGGCCCATCCCCACGGATGGTTGGCGTCGCCTGTCTTAGGCGGCTTGGGCGGTTCAGGCGGATTGTCAGGTGCAGTCACGACCAGTGAACCCTTCACGTAAGTGATGTCATAGTTTCCGGTCATGTCTTCGCCCTGAGCATTGACGATCTTGGCGTCTGACGGTGTGTTGGGGCTGGATCCAACTTCAGTCTGCGATCCTGTCACGGTGACGCTTGCAAGGGTGTCGCCCTCAGCAAGAGCCGTGTAGGTGTAGTTGGAGTTGGTCAGCGGAGTTCCGTCATAGACCTTGGTGTCGCTGGCTGCGGTGATGGTGAGCGGCATCGGTGTGATGTCGAACTCGCCGTCGATGAACTGTACTTCGTAGTTGCCCATAACGACTGTCTGAGTCCTGGGCTGGAACACCTTCATGATCCTCTCGAAGAATCCTACTGTTGAAGGCTCGTCAGCCGCGAACTCGAAGCTGATGTTGTAGCTTCCCACGTTCTCGCCTCTGTCACGATAGAGCTCGTAGTCAAGGATATCGCCCTCAACGACTCCATCCTCAGTAGCTGTGAGCTCGGGATCTGCAGTGCCATAGGCCTTGGACTTGGGATCAGCCGTCACCGTTACAGGCTTCGGATCGATCGTCAGAGTACCGGGATCTGTGGACATATTTCCATAGTTGCCCGTGGTGTCGACATTACCTCTGGTCACTGTGTAAGTGAATGTGTTGTTGTCTTCAGCGTTGTCGCTTACGTCGGTCACTCCGCCGGCTGTCGGTGTGATGGTAATCACGTCGCCATTGGGAAGGATGAACGTTACTCCGTCTTCCTCAGGCTCGATCTCAACTCCGCCGTAGGTCACCGTGTAGGTCTCATCGGTATGAGTCTCGCCGTCATAGGTCCACTCGTTGGATGCTGAACTGATAACGATTGCTGTCTCATCCTTTGTGATCTTCAGAGTTCCGTTGACTGTGGTCACCAGATAGTTGCCGACAGCAACCTGCTGTCCGGTGGTAACTGATGTTCCGTCTACTGTTGCGATCACGTTGGGTTCTGTGCCTACGTCTGTGATCGTGCTGTCCGCAGTCATGGTGACTGTGAATACGTGCTCATCGCCCTCTTCAAGCGGTGTTGCCGTGAATCCATTCTCGGTCAGCGGTGTTCCGTCGTAAGGCTTGCTTGCGTCGTCAGCAGTGATCGTCACTTCCTTCGGAGCAATGACGAGATCGCCGATGTTGATCACCACGTTCTTGTAGTTGCCGGTGGTTACGACGTCGCCCCTCTTTACAACATACGTGAATGTGTTGTTGTCGGCAGCGTTGTCGCTTACGTTGGTAACGCCTGCAGCTGTTGCTGTGATGGTCAAAACATCTCCGTTGGGAAGTGTGAAGGTCTTGCCGTCCGCACCTGCCGCGACCTCAGTTCCCTTATAGGTCACTGTGTAGGTCTCGTCCTTATGCAGCCTGCTGTCATAAGTCCAGGTGTGGTCAGCTGACTTGATCACGAACTCAGCCTCGTCCTGTGTTATGGTCAGAGTTCCCTCTGCTGTGGTCACCAGATAGTTGCCGACTGCTGTCGCCTGTCCGGTGGTCACTGCCACTCCGTCGACTGTTGCGATCACGTTGGGCTGTGTACCTACGTCTGTGATCGTACTTTCAGCGGTCATGGTGACTGTGAATACGTGCTCGTCGCCTTCCTCAAGCGGTGTTGCTGTGAATCCATCCTCTGTCAGCGGTGTTCCGTCATACGGCTTGTCAGCATCGTCAGCGGTGATCGTCACTGTCTTCGGGTTGATGGTCAGAGTTCCTGTATTGGCGGTTATCGACTCGTAGTTGCCGACCGTGCTTACAGTTCCTCTGGTCACTGTGTAAGTGTATGTGTTGTTGTTCAAAGCGTTGTCACTTACATTCGTAACGCCTGCAGCTGTTGCTGTGATGGTCAGAACATCGCCGTTGGGAAGTGTGAAGGTCTTGCCGTCTGCCCCCGCTGCAACGGTCTGTCCGCCATAGGTCACGGTGTAAGTCTCATCCTTGTGCAGCTTGCTGTCATAAGTCCAGCTGTGGTCTGCGGATGTGATCACGATCGCCTTGTTGTCCTGAGTGATCTCAAGTTCACCTGCAACGATGGTCACCAGGTAGTTGCCTACTGCGGTGGCTGCGTCGGCTGAAACTGTCACTCCGTCGACTGTCGCGATCACGTTGGGCTGTGTGCCTACGTCTGTGATCGTACTGTCATCGGTCATCACTACTGTGAAGGTGTGGCTGTCGCCGGCTTCAAGCGGTGTGTTCGTGAAGCCGCCTTCTGTCAGCGGTGTTCCGTCATAGGGTTTCTCCGCATCGTTTGCGGTGATCGTTACTTCCTTCGGAGTAACGGTGAGCAGTCCGGGAACCTTCGTCACGTTGGTGAAGTATGAAGTCTTGTCTTCACCGTTCTGGTCAAAGAACTTGTACCCGTCATTCACGACGTTCGAGCCGGATCCCACATTGGTCTGGGATCCTGAAGCGGTCGCCGTCCAGGTGAATCCATCGGGAAGACCTGTTGCAGTTACCTTCTTCTCGCCTGTTCCGTCGCAGGTAAGCGGTGTGCTGTCATAGACCTTGGTGTCGCTGGGTGCCGTAAGAACGATCCTGGAACCGTTGGCTGTGATCTCAAGAGTTCCGAGTGCATCAGTGACATCGTAGTCGCTTTCAGCTGCGGTACCCCAGACGATATCGTAGGTGTTGGGTGTGGTTCCGACTTCCGTGATGGTTCCGGTTGCGGTCACGGTCGCTGTCTCACCCTCTACAAGTCCGGTGATCATGGCAGCAACATCCTCGCCCTCGATCAGTGCAGTGGATCCGAGAAGTGTATTGCCGTCATAAGGTTTGCTTGCTGATCCTGTCGTAACAGTTACAAGTGCAGGTGTTATGCTCAGCTTGCCTTCTGTCTTGGCCTGGTTAGCATACTGGCTGCTGTTTTCAACAGTATAGGTGAACGCATTGTCTACTGTGGTCTCAGCTACGTGTGTGATCTTAGCTGCGGCTGCAGGTGTGATGGTCACTACGTCGCCTGTTGACAGTGTTGCTGTTCCTGTGGTCTCGCCTTCTGCGATGGTCACATTGTAGGTCTCTGTTCCGTATGTCACGGTGTACTCATGCTTGGTGTGAGCGGCACCGTCATAGGTCCAGCTTCCGTCCTTGGATACTACCTTGAGCTCCTTGGTGCTGGCTGTTACTTCCAGTTCACCGATATCTTCGCTCAATGTGTAATCGCTCTGTACTGCCGTGCCGTCCCATGTGATGGTGTAAGTGTTGTCACTTGTGCCTACTTCGGTCTGGCTTCCTGTCACTGTGAAGGTTGCGGTCTCATTGTTCGCGAATCCGGAAATGCTTCCGTCAGCCGTCAGCGGAGTGCCGTCATATTCCTTCTCGTCTGACTCTGTTACGATGGTCAGAGTTGCGGGTGTGACTGTCAGCTTGCCCTCTGTCTTAGCCTGGTTAGCATACTGGCTGCTGTGATCCACCGTGTAGGTGAACGCATTGGTAACGTTGCTCTCTGCAACATGTGTGATCGTGGCTGCAGCTGCAGGTGTGATGGTTACAACGTCGCCTGTGGACAGGGTTGCTGTTCCGGTGGTTGCGCCTTCTGCGATCGTCACAGTGTAGCTCTCGTCACCGTATGTCACGGTGTACTCATACTTGGTATGTGCATTTCCGTCATAGGTCCATGTGCCGTCTGCGGAAACCACCTTGAGCTCCTTGGTGCTGGCTGTTACGGTCAGCGTTCCGAGATCTTCGCTTAAGGTGTAGTCGCTCTCTACAGCTGTGCCGTCCCATGTGATGGTGTATGTGTTGTCACTTGAGCCTACTTCGGTCTGGCTTCCTGTTACTGTGAAAGTTGCAGTCTCGTTGTTAACGAATCCTGAAATGCTTCCGTCAGCTGTGAGGGCCGTTCCATCATATTCCCTGGTTGCTGTCCCTGTCGTGATGGTCAGAGTCGCAGGAGTGATGCTCAGCGTTCCTTCTGTCTTGGAAACGTTGGCGTAGAAGCCGGCGTTCTCAAGTTCGCAGGTGAATGCGTTGTTGACTGTTGTCTCAGCAACATGTGTGATCGATGCGTATTCAGACGGTGTGATCACGATCATGTCACCGGTCGAAAGCGTGAACTCGTACTTGCCTGTCGCCTCATTCAGGGTGGCTGTTCCGTTATCGTTTCCGTATGTGACTGTGTACACATGATCTGTATGTGCACTGCCGTCATATGTCCAGCTGTTTGTGGACGAGGTGATCATCAAAACAGTTGTGTCTGCTGTGACTTCAAGAGTTCCGAGATCCTCGCTTAAGGTGTAGTCGCTCTCTACAGCTGTGCCGTCCCAGACGAGGCTGTAGCTGTTGGTGCTTGAACCGACATCAGTCTGCGTTCCGGTCACTGTGAAGGTGGCTGTCTCCTGCTCGCCGCCTGTAGGCGTTACGAATCCGGAGATGCTTCCACCGGAAGTAAGAGCTGTTCCATCGTAAGCCTTTGTTGCACTGTTCGTTTTGATGGTCAGTGTTGCAGGTGTTACTGTCAGCTTGCCTTCTGTATTAGCCTGGTTAGCGTACTGATCGCTGTGTGTGACTGTGTAGGTGAACGCGTTGTTCACGTCACTCTCGGCCACGTGTGTGATCGTCGCATCTGCTGCACGTGTGATCGTCACGACGTCGCCCGTGAGCAGTGTGGCTGTTCCGGTGGTCTCACCCTCCGCGATGGTTACATTGTAAGTCTCTTCGCCATATGCGACGGTGTACTCATATTTAGTGTGTGCATTTCCGTCATAGGTCCAGCTTCCGTCCTTGGACACTACCTTGAGTTCCTGGGTGCTGGCTATGATGGTCAGGGTTCCGAGATCCTCACTCAGAGTGTAGTCGCTTTCTTCAGCGGTGCCGTCCCAGACGAGGCTGTAAGTGTTCACTACTTCGCCGACCTCGGTGATCGTTCCGGTCACCGTAAAGGTTGCTGTCTCGCCGTTTACGAATCCGGAGATGCTTCCGGGAGATGTAAGCGGGTAACCGGTGTACTCTCTGCTTGCCGTGCCGGTGAAAATGGTCAGGGTTGCAGGCGTGACCGTCAGCTTGCCTTCTGTCTTAGCCTGGTTAGCGTACTGATCGCTGTGTTCCACCGTGTAGGTGAAAGCATTGGTAACATCGCTCTCAGCTACGTGTGTGATCTTGGCCGCGGCTGCAGGTGTGATGGTCACGACGTCGCCGGTGGAAAGCTTGTACTCGTACTTGCCGGTCCCTTCGTTCAGAGTGGCTGTTCCGCTCTCTGTTCCGTATGTCACGGTGTACTCATACTTGGTATGTGCGGTACCGTCATAGGTCCATGTGCCGTCTGCGGAAACTACCTTGAGTTCCTTGGTGCTGGCTGTTACTTCCAGTTCACCGATGTCTTCACTCAATGTGTAGTCGCTCTCTACAGCCGTGCCGTCCCATGTGATGGTATAGGTGTTGTCACTTGTGCCTACTTCGGTCTGGCTTCCTGTCACTGTGAAGGTTGCGGTCTCGTTGTTCGCGAATCCGGAAATGCTTCCGTCAGCTGTCAGCGGAGTGCCGTCATATTCCTTCTCGCCTGACTCTGTTACGATGGTCAGGATTGCAGGTGTTACTGTCAGCTTGCCTTCTGTCTTAGTCTGGTTAGCATACTGGCTGCTGTGATCCACCGTATAGGTGAAAGCATTGGTAACGTCGCTCTCTGCAACATGTGTGATCGTAGCAGAAGCTGCAGGTGTGATGGTTACAACGTCGCCGGTGGACAGTGTGGCTGTTCCGGTGGTCTCACCTTCTGCGATGGTTACATTGTAAGTCTCTTCGCCGTATGTAACGGTGTACTCATGCTTGGTGTGAGCATTACCGTCATATGTCCAGCTTCCGTCCTTGGAAACTACCTTGAGTTCCTCGGTGCTGGCTATGATGGTCAGAGTTCCGAGATCTTCGCTCAGAGCGTAGTCACTCTGTACTGCGGTGCCGTCCCAGACGAGGCTGTAAGTGTTCACGACTTCGCCGACCTCGGTGATCATTCCGGTCACCGTGAAGGTCGCTGTCTCCTGCTCGCCGCCTGTGGGCGTTACGAATCCGGTGATGCTTCCGGGAGATGTGAGCGGATATCCGGTGTACTCTCTGCTTGCCGTGCCGGTGAAAATGGTCAGCGTTGTAGGTGTTACCGTCAGCTTGCCTTCTTGCTTGGCCTGGTTAGCATACTGATTGCTGTTTGCAACTGTGTAGGTGAACGCATTGGTCACGTCGCTCTCTGCAGCGTGTGTGATCGTCGCATCTGCTGCAGGTGTGATCGTCACCACGTCGCCTGTTGACAACGTTGCTGTTCCTGTGGTCTCGCCTTCTGCGATGGTAACATTGTAGGTCTCTTCGCCATATGTGACGGTGTACTTATGCTTGGTGTGAGCGTTTCCGTCATATACCCACTCGCCGTCTGCGGAAACTACCTTGAGCTCCTTAGTGCTGGCTGTTACTTCCAGGGTACCAAGGTCCTCGCTTAAGGTGTAGTCGCTCTCTACTGCTGTGCCGTCCCAGACAAGGCTGTAGTTGTTAGTGCTGCTGCCTACTTCTGTCTGTGATCCTGTCACTGTGAAGGTAGCGGTCTCACCGCTTATAAATCCGGAGATCGTCCCGTCTGCAGTAAGGGCTGTCCCGTCATATTCCTTCTCGCCTGACTCTGTTGTGATGGTCAGAGTTGCGGGAGTGATGCTCAGTTTACCAACTTCCTTGGTCACCGTACCATACTGCTGTAAGTGCTGAACTCCATAGGTGAATTCATTGTCTACAGTGGTTTCTGCCACATGTGTGATAGTAGCTGTATTAACAGGCGTGATGATCACATCGTCGCCGGTTGAAAGTCTTACTACTCCGACCGGTGCTCCATCAGCGATGGTCACATTGTGGGTCTCTGTTCCGTATGTAACGGTGTACTCGTGCTTGATGTGAGCTGTTCCGTCATAGGTCCAGCTTCCATCCTTAGATATGATCTTGAGTTCCTTGGTGCTGGCTGTTACTTCCAAAGTGCCAAGGTTTTCACTTAAGGTGTAGTCGCTCTCTACAGCTGTGCCGTCCCATGTGATGGAATAGCTGTTCGTGCTGGATCCTACCAGAGTCTGCGATCCGGTCACTGTGAAAGTAGCTGTCTCACCGTTTACGAATCCGGAGATCGTTCCGTCGGCTGTAAGGGGCTGACCGTTGTATTCTCTGGATGCTGATTCTGTTGTGACTGTCAGCGTTGCCGGTGTAATGCTCAGCTTGCCTTCTGTCTTGGAAACGCTGTTGTAGTTAGTGGCGTTCTCCAGTGTATAGCTGAATGCATTGGCGACTTCACCCTCCGCTACATGTGTAACTGCAGCTGTTGCTGAAGGCGTGATCGTGATCGTGTCGCCTGTGCTCAGAGTATAGCTGTATGTGCCGTCTCCATTGGCGGTAGCTGTTCCGCTTGTCTCTCCGTATGTGACAGTGTATGTCGGTGCCGTCAGCGCAGTTCCGTCATATGTTTTGCTGTCTGTAGCGGATACGATCGTAATGGATGTTGCGTTTGCGGATACAGTAAGTGTTCCAAGATCCTCGCTGACGGTGTAATCAGTAGCCACTGCCGTCTGGTCGAATACCAGCGTGTAGGTGTTTTCGCTGCTTCCTACTTCTGTCTGCGAACCTGTCACGGTAAACGTTGCCGTCTCGCCGTTCTTGTAACCTGTTACAGTTCCGGGAGCGGTGAGGGCTGATCCATCATAGACCTTGCTGTCAGATTCCGTTGTTACGGTCAGCGGTGCGGGAGTGATGGAGAGGCTTCCCTCAGTCTTAGTAACAGTGTCATAGTAGCCGGCATTCTCAAGCGTATATGTGAATGCGTTGGTTACTGTTCCTTCTGCTACGTGGGTCACTGTAGCTGTCGCTGCAGGTGTGATAACGATCTTATCACCGGTAGACAGCGTGTACTCATACTTGCCAGTCCCGGAATTCAAGGTGGCAGTTCCTGTTTCATCACCATAAGTGATGGTGTATGTGGGAGCTGTAAGTGCAGTTCCGTCGTACTCCTTGCTGTCGGTTGCTGAAGCGATCGTCAGCTGTGTTGTGCTGTTGGTTACTGTCAGCGTACCGTTGACGTATTTTATATCATAGTTCGCTGTTACGTTTTCACCGTCACCGTTCTTGATGACTGCTCCGGACGGAGTATTGGCGCTGGAGCCGACCTCTGTCTGGGATCCTGTCACTGTGACGCTTTCGATGGTGTCGCCCGCAGCAAGCGCGGTGTTGGTGTAGTTGGGATTGGTCAACGGAGTGCCGTCATAGACCTTTTCGTCGCTCTCAGCGGTAATTGTCAGTGTGGCTTGTTTGATCTGAACAACACCATCCCTCTCTACAACGAATGTCACTTCAAAATTCGAACCGGTATAACTGAACTGGTCAGCGTCGAGTCCCATCCAGGTGATACCAACGTCTCTTCTTGTTGCTGTGTCATTGCCTGTGAAGACTATGGCTTCATAATCTTCCTGAACGAACAGATTGCTGTTGGCCGATAAGATGTAGCCCTCAACTGTGTGCCACTGTCCGTCATATAATCCGATTAATGTGTTACCTTCGATACTAACGGTCACAGCAAGTGGTGTGATCTCCAGGTTGCCGTTAACCACCTCTGTAACGATGTAGTTTCCGGTAGAGTCTGTGGTCGTTCCAACGGTAACGCCTGTGAATGTCACGGGGTAGTTGCCTACGTTGGTACCGGAGCCGCTGGCGCTGACACCTGTGAATGTCAGGCCTGCGACACTGCTTGTGTAGCCGGTGACTGTCTGCTCCTGACCGTTATAAGTCACGGAGTCGGAGTTTGCAGTCAGGGTGACAGATGCAGGTGTGATCTCCAGATTGCCGTTCACAACTTGTGTAACGACATAGTTTCCGGTGGTGTCTGTGGTCGTTCCAACGGTAACGCCTGTGAATGTCACAGGATAATTGCCTGCATCGGTGCCGGATCCACTTGCGCTGACGCCTGTGAAGGTCAGCCCTGCAACACTGGCTTGTGTAGCCTGTGACTGTGTGCTCCTGACCGTCATATGTCACGGAGTCGGAGTTTGCAGTCAGGGTGACAGATGCAGGTGTGATCTCCAGATTGCCATCGACTACCGTCAGACCCGTAGCGGGATCATAGACGTATCCATTTGCGGTTACCGTGAAGTCATCATTTTCAAGGCCCATCGGGTAGTTGCCGACATTGGTGCCTGTTGCTTCTGCTGTCGCTCCGGATGCCAGACCGACTGTGACTCCATCGGGAACGGTCGTGGTCCAATCCTGGTCTCCAACCTTGTATTCAACGGTGTATCCGGTCACGGACTGTTCTGAACCGTTGTAGACCTTGGAGTCTGAGTTGCCTGTTATTCTCACCTGAAGGATCGGCTCCCACTTAGCGTAAAGCGCGTGGTGTTGTGTGCCGTCGCCGACAAGATTCTCGTCTGCTGCTACCTGAGTTGCGGGCGCACCGTTATAGGTGTATCCGGAACCATCATATACCAGCCAGAGATCTGTCAGAGTAGTGGTGGGACCATCCTCTTCAATTCCCCTGATCCATCCCCTGAAGACATATCCTTCACGGGTGGGAGCTGCGGGGATGTCAACTGCTTCGTTGATCTTGATATCGTTATTCTGCGCAACAAGACCGCCATCGTAGTTGTTGTACCAGTAGATGTGGGTCCTGACTTCCTTGTCCTTTTCGACATAGATAGCCTTGAGCAAAACAGTGTAGTTATACTCTTTTGTGCTGTCAAGTTCCGCAGGAGCAACAGCGCTGCCGTTCTGATCGGTTATCTTGGCGTCCGCCGCAAACACATCGAATGTGGCTCCGGGGAACACGTTAACGCCGGAAGGCACGTATTCGCTTCCATTCCAGTGCTGGACCTCCCAGTGGCTGAAAACATACTCGTTCGGATTGCCGGCAGTAACTGCGGGCTGTGCAAGAGCCTGTGCCCCGTCCACGTAGTAGTTGTTGTCGACCGCTGTGCCGGTTCCGCCGTTCAGGTCGTACTCGACCTTGATGCCGTCAGCTCCGATCAGTTTGCTGCGCCACTTGGCGTAAAGATTGAGTTCTCCTATGGTTGTGGGATACTCCGGATTGATCTCCGCTGCAGTGTACAGCTTACCGTAGGTGGCGATGTTTGTCTTGTTGATCCTGATAGCTTCGAAGTCGAATGCGTGTGTGAATTCGGCATCCGTGTACCAGCCGACGAGGTCAAAGTAGATACGCTCTCCGCCCAGATTACCGATGTTGTCTCCCTCGTCAGCATAGAACTGAGTGGGCTGCTCGGGATTATTGTACTGGATCGGGTCGGATGCGCTGTCATTGGGGTGAATGTTGATCTCATATTCGTTGAGACCCCACTTGGCGTAAAGTGTTACGTTGTGTGCGGGCATCTTGTTGAATGTGAACGGTTCACCTGCGCAGAGCGCGTTGTCATACCAGCCAAGGAAAACAAATCCATTATATTCGGGAGTCTTGTTATATGTGGCTCCTGAAATGTCAGCTTCGTAGTACACATCGTCGATGTGGTCGAAATTGGTGCGGGCAGTTATTCCCTCTACCGGTGCCTCACTTGATCCTTTGACGAACACGCCATCGCTGTAAACAATGTTGTACTGATTACGTGAGTACCTGATGTATAAATCTCCACTGTGGTGAATAGAGGAAGAGTTGGTGCAATTCACCCACGTCCCATTTGCACTATATGCGTACCCACTGATTGTATAACCCTCATATGTTTCTGAAGGCGTCCAGTTTCCATTACCGATCCTGGCGGTCGCAATCAGGTAATCGTCTGTATAACTCCACTGACCCGTTTCTGTCATTTTATAAACATACAGGTCGTGGCTGGCACTATTGGATTGCCTTGAAAAGGTAATTGTTGTTGTGGTAGCACCTTCTGATGCGGCAGCAGGGTCAAACACCGTCAGAGGGAGCGGGAAATACGCCCCATGGTACCACATATAACCATCTCCCGGATCAGGCCACTGCGTAAAGTCAGAGCCATATAAACCGCTGAATGATACAGTTTGTTGCGTTCTGGTATAGGGAGTACCATTGTATATCTCACCATTGTTGTCGTTTGTTAAACGCCAACTATTGCCTCTCCAGTAGATGCGAACATATTTACCATTCACATATCCATATTTTTCCGGATTATTGTCGTTATCTCCTGTAGCATCGTTATATATGTATGCATTCTGGAAAGTATACGTTATCGTATTACGGTCATAATAAACATTGATGACCGTGTTTCCTTCAACAGCAACAGGCTTTTGGTTATCGAATCCCTGATTATTGTCCCCTTTAGCTGTGCTCAGATGGAAACCAGTTAATTTGCTCCCATAAGTGTTATTGCCATAGTACAAATCAGTATACTGGTTATCACTTGTATAAACACGAGCATAGCGGGTAGTTGCATTGTTATTGTTACGAACAGTAATCTGATACGTATTATTTCCAACCGTTGCATTGTTTACTGTTAATGTGATGCCACTATAGTCATAGCCGGTGCCCTCTTTGTTCTGAAGCCATACAACTACGCTATAGTTTGCTCTCGTTGCGCCAGTCCAATCACCATAAACCACCGTATTGGCATTCAGTTCCTGGTTAAAGTTGAATACTGAGCCTGCAGCGTGTCCGTCACGTGCATCTGGATCAGCGTCTTCCGTGTACCAGTTGTTGAAAGTATAGCCCGTACGTGTGGGATTGGCGGGTCTTGTGGGATGTCCGCCAATGGGTACGAACTGTGACTGGGTATATGTAGCGTTGGTCAGGTTCTCTTCGAAGATCAGCCAGTGTCCCTTCTGGGTATATGCCTTCAGTGTGTAGCTGTTGACCGTCATGTTGAACGACTCTCCGTTCTGGTAAAGAACCATCTGTCCCGGAACTTCAGGATCTATCTGCTGCCAGCCCATGAATTCCGCGACGACTCCCGCCTCTCCTGTGGGATAAGGCGTATAGCTTTCGGAAACTGTGTATGTTGGTGCACTTTCGTTAGCCCTTACCAGGATCTGGTCTGTCTTGACCATGATGCCGCGCTCGTCCAGGAATGTGATCGTGTAGGGCTTGAACACCATGGCGTAGAACTTCATCTGATCGCCTTCGGTAACGGGGCTCTGAAGTCTTGCGGCCACAGCCTCTCTTACGTTGGCGATGGTCATCTTGGTCGTTGTGTCATCATAGTTCTCCACATCTGTCCAGCCTTCAAAGATCGTTCCCGCCGGAAGAGTTCCAGCACCGGGATCGTAGATGTACTGGTTGATATGGCTGAGCTGATTCTGAGTGATGATCTGGCTTGCTGTGGTGCCGTCGGCCTTCACGAAGACGACCTCAAGTCTCGCGTCCTCGCCGGTCTCCACCACTACGTAGACGGAGAACTGATCGCTGTTGAACAGGAACGCGCCTGTTTGGGCAACGTTGATGTTTGGCACGGTCTCAGCTTCGCCCTCGTCGTCGATGTGAATGATCTCCTTGTGTGCGTTCCTGTCGCTTCCGGACACGTTAAGAGTGACCGAAACTGGGACGAGGGGTTCGATCTCGTTTCCGTCTGCGTCCAAGAATGTGATGTCGACAGCTGTCATGCGGATGATGTTGCCGCTTACAGCCTGGGCTACTGCGTCCTCGACGTCTTTTGCGTCCACAGGTGTGACCGTCATTGTGGCGCCTGCGGGAAGCGCTCCCTCAGGTGCGCATACGGCGACCTTCACTGTGCCTGCCAGGCCTCTGAAGGACTGTGCAGGATATCCGGTCTCCTTGACTGCGTCGTCCACGACGTCCTTGGTCGCAGGCTCGTCAGGGGTTTCATCCGGTTCGACCGGATCAGCAGGTGTGTCCTCCACTGTTTCTGCGGTCTCGCCGGGCTCCTCAGAGGCGCCGGCCAAATCTTCGGCAGTTTCTGTTGTTTCGGTATCATCGGTCACGGTCGTGTCCGATCCATCCATCGTCGGCTCCTCCACCGGCAGTTTGACCAATTCGTTATCCGGCGCGCCCGGGTCGGCCGCGTCCTTAAGCTCGGTCTGTCCGTCGCCTCGCGCCGTGTATCCTGCGACCTCTTCTGTGGGCTCTTCGGCGACCTGGTCCTCTGTCACGTAGTCTTCCGCATATGCGTAGAGCGACGTAGGCATGTAGGTCACTGCAATGAGCACCGCCATAAGAAGCGCAAAGATCCTTTTGGCCTTAGTGTTCTTCTTTGACATTTTTCTCTCCTCCAACAGTTCAGAAATTCTCCACAAATAGTCTCATGTTCTCTCAGTGAAATTTCTTTTTATTGTGGGTACTATCCGTAAAATAATTGAATGCATTAATTTTGGCTATGGCTGGGGTTTTTGACTTACTTTTTTGACGTACAACAAAAAAAACCCAATCCCCACAGTTACTGACATTTTACCATCTTTCGGCGGGAGTGTAAACGTTTTTCGGTTTCTGCCAGCCTTAAGCAAAAGTGCCGCGGAACACTAGTTTTTGGGGGTTCCGGCCACTTTTCGACTACCCCGGGGCTAGGGCTTGATACGGGGGCTTGACAAGGTCTCGGATTGTTCAAAAAAAAGTACACTTCTCGCCCCGAAAATCCCCTTCGGAGCATCAAAAAAGCGCGCCACACAGGGCGCGCACGCTGCCAAATCACTGTTATTCGTTCAGTTCCTCGAACATCTCCCTCACCGTCGGGGCATTCTTTGTCAGCCGCTTGATGCTCAGATCCTCCGCCTTGTTGTTGGCAAGCCTCAGATTATTCTCCGATGAGAGCAGGGCTTCCTTGGTCTTCTGCAGATGGTCGATGGTCTTGTCGATCTCCTCTATGGCCTTGCTGAACTTCTCGCTGGCCAGCCTGTAGTTCCTGCCGAAGGCATCTTTGAAGGCGTTCATGTTGTCCTCGAAGTTCCTGAGATCCACCTGCTGGTTTCTCACCACCGCAAGATCGCGCCGGTACTGAAGCGAGTTCAGCGCGGCGTTTCTGAGAAGCGTGATCATTGGTATGAATAGCTGCGGCCTTATGACGTACATCTTCTCATATCTGTAGGACACGTCAACGATCCCCGAGTTGTACAGCTCGCTGTCCGGCTCAAGCAGCGTCACCAGCACGGCGTACTCGCAGTTTTTCTCCCTGCGGTCCTTGTCCAGCTCCTTGAAAAAGTCCTCGTTCTTGTGCTTTGTGGCGGTGGTCTCCATCTCGTTCTTCATCTCGAACATGATGGATATGAACTCCACCCCGTCCTCGGACTTCTCCCTGTATATGAAGTCGCCCTTGCTTCCGGAACTGGCGTCGTTGTCCTTGCCGAACTCCGCTCTCGGGAAGGCGGTCATCCTTATCTTGTTGAACTCGTCCTGGCAGTGCTGCTCCAGGCTCTCGCCCACCATCTTGGTGGACATGCGGGCCTTGAAGTCCTTGAGCTGGACGATCTGGTCCTCCCTTAACCTGAGCTCCGTCTCGTACCTGTCCTTCAAGGCCTGTTCGCTGAGCTTGTGCTCCGCCTCCTGATTCTGAAGTCTGGAGTTCAGCTCCACGATCTCGGTGGACCTGCTCTGAAGCTCCTGATCTCTCTCCTTCACTGCCTCTGCAACGGCCAGATCTTTTGCGATGTCTCCCTGATTCAGCTTGCCCCGGAGCTCCGCGATGAGCATATCCTTATCGATGAGCTCCTTCTCCTTGGACTGGCTGATCTGGGAGATCTCCTTCTCCATGGTCTGCCTGAGCTCTGCCATCTCGCGCTCCTGCCTGAGCCTCAAGACCTCCAGCTCGCTCTTTTGCTTGTTCTCCAGGTTCTCCAGATCGCTCTGCTTCCTGTCGCTGAGTTCCTGCTCCCTGCGCTCCAGTTCCTTCTGAAATTCTCTGTCTCTCACCTGGGACACGATCTGCTGGTAGCCCGATTCGTCCACCGTGAAGACCTGTCCGCAGTGTGGGCACTTGATCTCCTGCATGTTTTCCTCCGATCTAGTTCACATCCCTGCTTAGAATTTCTGTACTATCGCAAAAAAGTCGATCTGTGCAGTAATCCGCTGTCCTTTTTTCTGCAAAAAATAGGTTTTTTGCGTATGTACAGTAATTTCAATTCAAGGAGTACTGTACGAATCAATTATTTTAGTCAAGTCCAAATTTGTGTGTAAATTCCTTTAGGCATAATCTTTGATCATGCTGCCATTGCCAGGTTGTTGTGCTGGATCTCTGCGATCTGGTG
>CAJOKT010000031.1 GCA_905235115.1 uncultured Peptostreptococcaceae bacterium | reverse complement strand
TTTACATTGTTTCAAACGGGAATGCCTGATTTTAAAAGGCTTCCTGCATTAAGTTAGCTGCCATATGGAGCTATTTACAGACTTTATTTCACACACTCGGTCGTTGTATAATTTTTTGCGTTATTATACTTCGTTATTTAAGAAAGAGAGGAATCATCCATGAACAAACCTGTTAAGATGATCGTCGCCATCGGAATCGGAGCCGCACTGTTCTTCGTGTGCGGGAGATTTATTTCGATCCCCAGCCCGATCCCCAATGTTACGATCAATATCCAGTACGGCGTCCTCGCATTCTTCGCGGCTGCTTTCGGCCCACTGGTAGGATGCCTCGTCGGACTCATCGGTCACGCTCTCATCGACTTCAGCTTTGGCTGGGGGATCTGGTGGAGCTGGGTCATCGCTTCTGCTGCCTTCGGTTTCGTGCTGGGGCTTTTCAGAGGTCTCTTCAAACCCAACGATGGCACATTCGGCGGATCCAAGATCGTAAGATTCAACGTTACGCAGCTCATTTCCCACCTTATCGCATGGGGAATCATTGCACCAGCTCTTGACATCGTCATCTATGCTGAGCCTGCCAACAAGGTATTCCTTCAGGGACTGGTTGCCGGCGCTTCCAACATCGTGACCACTGCCATCGTAGGAACCATCCTTCTGGTAGCTTATGCAGCCGCCAGACCCAAGAAGGACAGCCTTAAGCAAGAGTAATGATCAGGTTCGAAAACTTTTTTTTCAAATATAACGCGCAGGTGGAACCTACCCTGCGCGATATTAATCTTGAGATAGAGAAGGGCGAGAAGGTCCTCATCATCGGACCATCCGGCTGCGGCAAGTCCACTCTCATCCACTGTCTGAACGGGCTGATACCTTTCTCCTTCGAGGGGGAGAAGAAGGGCAGCCTCACGGTGGACGGCAAGGAGACCTGGGACATGAGCATCTTCGAACTCTCAGGCCATGTGGGCACGGTCCTGCAGGACCAGGACGCTCAGTTTATCGGTCTCACCGTGGCCGAGGACCTGGCTTTCGCTCTGGAGAACGATATGGTTGATGAACCGGACCTGCATGACCGGGTGGACCAGATCGCCGAAGTGGTGAACATCAGCAGCCATCTTCTCCATTCGCCTCAGGAGCTTTCCGGCGGGCAGAAGCAGAGGGTATCCCTGGGCGGAGTCATGATCAATGATGCCGATGTTTTGCTGTTCGATGAACCCCTGGCCAATCTGGACCCAGACACCGGCAAGCGTGCCATAGAGCTCATCGACCAGATCCACAGGGAGACGGGAGACACCATCATAATCTCGGAGCACAGGCTTGAAGATGTGCTCTGGAGAAAGGTGGACAGGATAGTCCTCATGGAGGAGGGCAGGATCGTGGCGGACACCACCCCCGACAGACTTCTGACCACAGATCTCATCGAGAAGGCGGGAGTCAGGGAGCCGCTGTACATCACGGCTCTCAAGTACGCCGGAGTGGAGATCACACCTGAGATGAAGTCCTCATCGCTGGATTCCATCGTGATCACCGATGATGACAGACAGAAGGTGAGAGACTGGT
This sequence comes from uncultured Peptostreptococcaceae bacterium, assembly GCA_905235115.1. Classification (GTDB taxonomy): domain Bacteria; phylum Bacillota; class Clostridia; order Peptostreptococcales; family Anaerovoracaceae; genus RUG754. The sequence continues at coordinate 13,796 of CAJOKT010000031.1, read as the reverse complement.
TCGGCAAAACATCCGCTGCCCCCAGGCCGTTCCGCACCGAGCCGGTGCTTCAGGTAAGGGATCTGAACTTCACCTACAGGAGCGACCGGTCCCAGGCTGAGGACCACCAGGCCTTAAAGGACATAAATGTGGACCTCATGAAGGGCGAGATGATGGCCATAGTGGGCACCAACGGCGCAGGCAAGTCCACCTTCTCAAAGGTGATCTGCGGCTTCGAGAGACACGACTCCGGAAGCCTCCTTTTGAATGGGCAGGATCTGAGCGAGCTGTCCATAAAGGAGAGGGCAGACCACATCGGCTACATTATGCAGGATCCCAACCAGATGATCTCCAAGACAATGATCTTTGACGAGGTGGCCATGGGACTGAGGAACAGGGGAATGTCAGAGGAAGAGGTGACGGAGAAGGTCAACGAGACTCTCAGGACTTGTGGCCTCTGGCCTTTCAGGAACTGGCCGGTCAGCGCCTTGAGCTACGGACAGAAAAAAAGGGTGACCATCGCGTCCATTCTTTCTCTGGAGCCTGAGATCATGATCCTGGATGAGCCCACAGCAGGCCAGGACTACAGACACTATACGGAGATCATGGAGTTCCTCAAAAGTCTGAACGAGCGCGGCATGACCGTGGCGCTGATCACCCACGACATGCATCTCATGCTGGAATACGCGGAGAGATCCGTGGTGTTCTCGGACGGCCGGATCATCGCCGACGATACTGCGGCTAACATCCTGACCAACAGAGACATCATTGCGAGGGCCAGCCTTAAGGAGACTTCACTCTACCGCCTGGCGGAGATCTGCGGGATCGAAGATGCCCGCAGGTTCGTGGAGCACTTCATAGATCACGAGAGGAGGTACAGGCGGAATGCGTAACCTCTTCAACTACATCGACAGGAAGTCGCCCATCCACGACCTGACAGGGGCCACCAAACTGGTGTGCCTGCTTCTCTGGTCCTTCGCCACCATGATGACCTACGATACCAGGATACTGATAGCGCTGCCTTTTCTTTCATTCCTGCTGTTTTACTTATCAAGGATCAGGCTTAGGGACGTAAGTTTCATGCTGGGATTCACCGTGGTCTTCATGGTGCTCAACAATGTGCTGGTGTTCCTGTTCAGCCCGGAACACGGCGTGGAGATCTACGGGACGACCCACGTGATCGGCCAGCTTTGGGGAGACCATGTTCTGACCCTGGAGCAGCTGTGGTACCATCTGAACCTGGTACTCAAGTACCTGAGCTCCATACCCATCGTGCTCCTTTTCGTGTGCACCACCCAGCCCAGCGAGTTCGCTGCATCCCTCAACAGGATCGGCGTGCCCTACACCGTGGCCTACGCAGTTGCCCTTGCCCTGAGATACATTCCCGACATCCAGAAGGAATACAACGATATTTCCAAGGCACAGCAGGCCAGGGGCATCGAGATGAGCAAAAAAGTTTCGCTTGTGAAGCGCATCAAGGCCGCCTCCACCATACTGATCCCTTTGATCATGCTCAGCATGGATCAGATCGAGACGGTATCCAACGCCATGGAACTGAGAGGTTTCGGCAAGAACAAAAAAAGAACCTGGTACATGGCCAGGCCATTTACCAGGTGGGATGTTCTGAGTATGGTGCTTTGCGCAGCCCTTCTGGGACTGGTCATATGGTCCAACGTGTCGAGAGGCACCAGGTTCTGGAGCCCCTGGATGTGATCAGGCCCTCCTTCTGTCCTGCACCAGTTTGATGATCAGGGGGTAGAGCCCCGTGGCATAGAAGAATACCACGAAATACTTGATGATGTGTTCCGTGTGCTCATCCAGAGATGACAGCAGGAAGGGAAGCACAGCCAGATAAATTACAGCCAGGCTTAGGAATCCGCCCAGGAATCTTACGGCCAGCTGTTTTTTATTGCCTTCGACCCTGAAGTTCACGAAGGTCTTCTCAAAGGCCCAGCCCAGGAGGAAGCCCAGGAACATGCCGGCTCCCGTGAAGCAGTCGGTGAGCATCTCGTAGGGGTCTGCCAGAAGCTGTCCGTTGGCGTCCACGTCCAGGGGATAGTCTTTGTTGACCAGGTATATCATCGAGCCTGCCACGAAGATGATGCCCAGGACAATGAGGATCAGCCTGGTCCTTCCCAGTCCGGTCTCTCTGCCCTCGGCCGCATCGCGACGGGCGATGAGCTTCATGAGGTAAAGATTGATCATGAGAACGCAGATGCCTTCCATTATGGCGAAGGCCACGTCCTCAAAGGTGTGGGCACCCAGCCAGTTCCTGGCGAAGGCGGTGAGTATGATCAGGATGACCATGGCTGCCACCAGTCCCCTGTGACGCTTGCCGTAGACCGCAGTTCCGCCGTAGATGGCGGTGGCAGACAGGGCGTGCCCGCTGGGGAACGAATAGCCTGTGGCGCCGGATGCGGCAGCCTCCGCAACTGTGATGCGGGGGTCGCTTATCCAGGGTCTGAAGACGCATGCGGAGTTCTTGAACACCTGGTTCAGCATGTAGCCGCCCGAGAAGCTTGCCAGTATGAAGGCACCATAGCGCTTGTCCATGCACCAGTAGATGAGGCTTGCGATGAAGATGCCTCCCAGTGTTACGAATTCGGATATACCGAGAAGTATGACGTTCAGTATGTCCGGAGCCCCTTCTCTTAAGAGCTGAAGTGAATATAGATAATCCATGACCTTTCCTTTTCGAATAGTGGTAGTGTTTTTTGCGTCTCCATTATATCAGGAAACTTGACAGGCCGAAAGTGATTTTGTATAATTTCGCCAGTAAGAAGAATAAGTCTGCCGCCGGGTAGAAACAGTCAGATCGCGCGCACATGTCGTTAGGCCTTAGAAGACATGCGGCAGTACGGTCTGTATTTTTAGGAGAAATAATATGAAAAAATTCGTAATGGAGAAACCGTTTCTGGAGCTTTTCCCCGATGCAGAGATAGGCATCCTGGTGTTGGAGGGGATCGACAATCACGTCAAGGAAGAGGAAAAGTACGCACCCTGGCTGAGAGCCTGCGAAAAGGAAGCCGCTAAATACTTCCCCGCAGAAGTCCGGGTGGACAATCCGGTGGTAAAGACCTGGAGAGAAGCCTTCCAGAAGTTCAAGACCAAGAAGGGAGTCCGCTGTTCCATCGAGGCGCTCTTAAAGCGCGTGTCCAACGGAAACGAGATCGGATGCATCAATCCGCTGGTGGATATCTATAACGGAATATCCCTTAAGTACGGAATGCCCGTGGGCGGCGAGAACATCGACGCCTTCGACGGCGATATCCGCCTGGCCATAGCCGACGGAGGAGAGTATTTCGTGACCTATGGATCCGACAAGGATGAGCCTGCCCTGGAGGGAGAGGTCATCTACAAGGACAATACAGGAGCCATCTGCCGCTGCTGGAACTGGAGGGAGTCCGTGCGCACCATGCTTGAAGAGGACGTTACCCACGCCTTCATGATCATCGAGCAGGTGAACTCCGACCGCCACGACGAGATGGAAGCAGCTCTGGATGAACTTGGCCAGATGGTCACAGCCGAGCTCGGAGGTACCTGCACCAAGTACATCGCAAACGCAGCCAGTCCGGAAGTGGTCATCGAGGAGTGATCCCTGCCGCGCAAAAAATCTGCGTAAAAAATTCGGCCTCAATGTGAGTGGATCGCCGCCTTTTACCGACAAAGTGATAAAAGGCGGTTATTTTTATATACATATCCGGGGCGCCCCGGGGGAAAAGGGCGCGCCCCCTCACGGAGGTCGAAATGAAAGGCATTCACAATAAAAAGATCGTATTTGTGCTGATGGCAGTGCTCCTGGCGTGCACTCTGTTCCTCGCGGGCTGCGGAGGAAGCAATAGTCAGGATCCGTATATTGCGGACGAAAAAGCCTACGACGGGGCGCCGTCAGAGCAGGCGGCGCGGAACTCCGGATTCAGCGGAGCAGAAGGCGATTACGCTGTAAATGATGCGGAGATCATTCCGGAAGGAAATGGCGGAAGTTACTTCGTGGGAAATCTGCCGTCTACCGTTGATCCCAGCAGAGTCAAACTGATATATACCGCGGACATCAGGGTGGAGACCATGGACTTCGATCAGACCATGAAGGACCTGACGGCCATGGTGGAAAAGTATGAAGGATACTTCGAGTCATCCTTCACTGAGAACGGAAGCTACTGGTCCAACGAGAATTACGTCTACGGAACATTCACAGTAAGGATCCCCTCAGACAAGTATCAGGAATTCATTTCCTCGGTCTCTGACGGAATGCACGTGACCCGGCTGAGCCAGGATGTTCAGGACATAGGACAGGCGTACTATGAGGCTGAGAGCCACCTGGAGACTCTGAGGAACAAGCACGACAGACTGGAGGCGCTTCTTAAGCAGGCTTCCAGCCTTTCCGACATCATAGAACTTGAAAACGCCCTGTCACAGACAGAATATGAGATCGAGATGTATTCCAACGATCTCGAGAGATATGACAGCCTTTTGGATTACTCCACCGTAAACGTTACCGTGGAGACGGCGTACCAGTATTCGCCCGGGCTGGGCGAGGATAGAGGCTTCTTCCGGAGAGTATGGGAAAGCATCAGGAACGGCCTTGCAGGCTTCGGCGAAGAATTCACGGACTTCTGCGAATGGATCGGCTATCACCTGATCCAGATCCTGATCGTCATCGTCCTGATCGTGCTGTTGGTAAAGTTCGGCCCTCACACCAGAGATAAGCTGAGAGCCTCAAAGGGCGTAAAAAAGAACAGGAAGAAGGCCGGAGGTGAGATCGAAGCCGTGAGAACGGAGGGCGCAGAAGAGAAGGCGGAAGTGCCGGAACCGACTGAAGAAAAATAGCGATCAGTCATAAGGGAAAAGCAGGCTTTAGCGGCCTGCTTTTTTGATGAGATGTATGACGTTGTGTTTGTTTTCGATATGTACGTTCCGGACTCCCTTCTGGTATTCGCCGTCCAGAGACCAGTCCACAGCCTCCGGGATCTCGAACTCGAAATGTTTTCCTTCTATGAAGGTCAGCATCGAGGTGTTGCTGTAGTCCTGTATGGCAGCTGCCCTGACCAGATCACCGATCTCTATGATGTCCTGGGAGTCCTTCACCAGCATCAGCTCGAACAGTCCATCCGAGAGGTCCACATCTTCAGGTTTCAGTTTGAGGATGCCGCCCATGGATGTGGAGTTTGACACGGCGCCGAAGAGGTAATTCCCTTCATAGAGTTTGCCGTCCACGGTGACTCTGGCGTGGATCGGACGGATGTCCGGGATCGTTGCGGCTCCGCTGAGCACGTAGGCCAGATGACCGAGATGGTTCTTGATGTCCTGAGGCGTGTCGTAGGAAGCCTTGGCAAAGGCGCCGAAGCAAGCTACATATGTGAACGACCTGTCGTTGAAAAGCCCGCAGTCCACAGGGACCGGAGTACCTGAACAGATGTCCTCGGCAGCATGGGGAATATTCTTGGAAAGTCCCATGGATACGGCGAAGTCGTTGGTAGACCCTGCAGGTATGTAACCAAGCGGAGAGTCGAGCCCGGAATCGATCAGCCCGGACACCACCTCGTTATATGTGCCGTCGCCGCCCATGGCCACCACTATGTCATGGGAGGCTCCGTACTCGATGACGTATTTCTTGCCGTCGCCCCTCTGAAGGGTGGGAAGGGCGGTGGCGGTGAATCCGTGAGACAGGAAGATCTCCAGCACCTGAGACAGGTAGCGGGCGGACTTTCTGGTCCCGGAATTGGGATTGTAGATGAGAAGTATTTTTTTCATGATCTCGCTTTTCGATACTCTATGGTGATACTGTTCCGGAACATCCATCCCCTAAAGGCAGGGACTTCTGTGCAAAGAAAAATTACCACAAAACAGTTTCTCCGTCAAATAAAAAGCACTTGCAAAAGATCTTCTTATGTGATAGATTAATTTAAGTGTTTAGACACAGATACCTATTTAGAGGGTTGACCGAGTGGCTAAGGAGCCGCATTGGAAATGCGGTAAGGCGCAAGCCCCGCGGGTTCGAGTCCCGTGCCCTCTGCCAGAACGACACCCCTTGAATATCAAGGCTTAACGCTGAAAGCCCTTGATTTTCAAGGGGTTTCGCGTTTTAAATCTTTTTCAAAGTTTTTCAATATTTTTCAAAATTTTCCATTATTTTTCAAAAATATCACACGAAATATCACACGAAATATCACACGAAAAAAAGAGCCTATAAAAGGCTCTTAAAAAAATCGTCTCGGATTATATCTGCAGTCTTCCTTGAGTCAGAAAAAGTATTTGAATAGACAGATTTCATTACATGCGGCGTGGACCATCCACCTTCGTCCTGGACTACCTTCTCCGGAATCTGTAGTTTTGTCAGCATGATAGATGCGAACATATGCCTCAGATCGTGGAAAGATATCTCCAAACCGTTCTTCTCCATGATCCGCTTGTATCTGTTGTAGATCTGATGCCTGTTAAGGGGGATCAGTGGTCCGTCCTTACCGGTCCGGGTGTATTCTATCCAGGTATCCTGACGTTTGATCAGATCCATGATGTATTCCGGCACAGCCTGACGCCGGTTCCTGGATTCCACCTTGGCATCCTTCTTAATTACGGGCATGTTCTCAACTTCTACCAGCACCTGGTCAACGTATATATAACCATCCCTGACTGAAGAGCATCTGAACCCCCTAATCTCGCTCAAGGAGAATGAAAGCCATATGGACAACAAACAGGGCAGTTCTATGCTTGTCCCCTTTAAAAGCGAAATTATGACCTCTGGAGGGGGTAGTTCTTTCGGTTTCTTTTGGTTCTTCGGCAGCCTTACATTAAATGATCTGTTACATACAGTCTTTAATGCAGAGGATATCACCCCATACTCATTTTTTATGGTCTTGGGAGACAATGGCTTCCTGGTCCTTTTGTTTGGCCTTCTGGATTCCTTGTTGATCTCCGTCTGTACTACTTCGTCCGTCAGCTCATCCACAGTCATGTCCATCAGTTCCGGAAAGCCGTGTTCCCGCACATTCCTGTACCGAGCCAGTGTAGTCGGTGAGAGCATAGGCGACAGCTCTATGTATCGGTCTATGGCTTCTCCCACGGTCATAGTAGGGCGTTCCTCACGCTCCGGGCGATCCTTCTTAAAGAGTGCTGCCATGTATTCAGCTTCTGCTCTTGTCGGTGCCGTGTATGATCTGTAGTGGTTCTTACCGTTTTCGTCTTTATAATCGAATACTTGTACTCTCCAATTGCCGGAAGGCAGCTTCTTGGCTTTAGCCATAGTGTACCTCCTTTCGTAATAAAAAAGGCTCCAAATTGAAGGAGCCCCGTGATATTTGTTCCACGGCCTTTTATATACCGCATACCGGGGAGCGGTCAACATTTAGGCAAGGCCTAATTTCTCTTTTAGTCCGTCCTGCAACACTTTCGAAAAGTTCAAGCCGGCCTGCATTGCAGCTTCATTAAGCCAGTTGGGAATTGAACAGTTTTTCTTTACTGCTTTGTTATCGTGTCTCCTGCGATAATCCAGGAAGTCCACATCAATAAGCACTACTGATTCATTTTCCGCATGTGTCAGTTCATCCATTTTCGAAGGTGAAGGCATAGATGATCCGTTATCCTCAAGCATATTGCCCATAAGCCCAATAACTTCACGAGCCATATACATAGCCTCTGCAAAGTCATCGCCTTGTGTATTGACATCAAAGTCAGGCACATATACTGAGTAACCGACATCTTCCGGAGTAAAGATTACCGGATACACACTTCTCATTCCTTTTCTCCTTTTCTTTACCTATGGGAATAAGGGCTTTATTTAAGCCCTCTCCTCTTGATTATGCTCTTTGCGGTGGTTTCTTTGATCTCCTTGTGCCGTGGTATCGGCTCTATCTGACCATCTTTACCATAGACTGTGTGATCGCCATCGTCTCTGATAAGAATCCATCCGTTCTTTTCGAGCAGTTTGATAAGGTCTCGTCTCTTCAAAGCTTCAACCTCCTTACGATTGTATTATAGTGCGTATTTTACGCATCGTCAATAACAAAATGCGTATTTTACGTATTTTTTTAAGAGGCAAATTATTCGGTTTTCAAGGTTCATAATTATAGTAAGGTAGCTTCTTAGCCTTGGCCATGGTGTCACCTCCTTTCAGGTAAACTAAAGCCCCGCATAGGCGAGGCTCGGTTCACTATTATTTTTGTGCTATTCTCAAACTGAATCTTAATTGATCACGTGGATCTAGTTCTCCAATCTTGTATAGCATATGCTTTTTCTCTAGATGCAATACCTTTTCGATACGTATGCTTGTTTCTTTTGACAACCCGGCTTCCTTCCAGTGAATGACTTGAAACTCATCTTTTTCGTTGCCTCTGTTGGTCCCCGTCATTTTATAGGCCATGATGAAGGCTGTGTCATTCCAAATCATTACGGGCCTGTTCTTCACCTCATCAGAATCCTCAAACTTTACAGCCGCCTGCCATATTTCAAACCGCTTCATCATCCCATTCCTTTGGAAGGACTAAATAGCCTTCTGAATCGTAGTAACCTACGTAATCGTCATCTGTGAACGAAGGATCGGTATCTGTAAATGAGGCAACATTGCTATCAAAATATTGTTTGATGACGGTCAACGGGATGGAGATGTTTCTCGTTTCAGGAACATACACAAGATCCCAGGGCCCTTTTTTTCGATGAGTCATATTTCTTAGTGTAGAGGCCGTGTATCTGCAATACTCTTTAGCCACATTCATAAGCATGGCCTTATCGGAATCGTTTAAAACGGAGAGGGCATCCGGATCCCAGTCGTTAATGGGAGAATCCCCGGCATAACTATAGTGTCTATAGACTTCGGGAATAACAGGACCGTGGTCCCATGCCTCTATGGTTTCATCGAACAATGGTTTTCCGTTCTCTTTCAAGTTATGTCCCTGAGCAAAATAAAGTAACTTATTCAATTTCATATTTGTCAAATCATCGCAAATGTTTGAGGTGACAAATATTAAAAAGTTTGCCGCGTCTAATGCCTTTATTGCCATTCTAATCCCTCCTTTCATGTTGATTATAGCCCCGAACAATAGAGTTTTCAAGCCTTATTCAGTTTTCAAGGTTCAAAAATAGCTATCTGATTCGCTTTGCATAATACCCCAGCCTGTGGGCTCTCATCTCCTTCTCCGATGCGGTCCTGGTATCGTCATAAATATCGCCGGCACTATTCCTCCTATCTTACTTTCATCTTGTTCTCAATCTCTCCGACCGAATACTCAGAAGTAAAATCATCCTCCCTTACGTGCTCGATCTCGTGTAGCACTGCTCTGTATGCAGCCTCATCTGATAAATCTTCACTGATAACTGCCGTATAAAAATCGCCGTCAGGCTGACAGGACTTGACGGCGAAACCATGGGTTCGAGCAGGTATTTTTGCTCTCACAAATCTCACATTATCCATCATTTCATCCTTTCGATCATGTCGATTACAAATTGTATGTCTTCCTTAGTGATGTCCCTCGACGCGTCAAAAAGCACCTTAAGTTCAGGACGGTCCTTTAACTGCTGTGCCAGTTCTGCCACTTCAGGGTCAGTATAGTATTCTTCTTGGGCAGAATTTGGGACTTCTTCTGTGTCCCAGCCCATTAAATACCCAGGGGAGACATTGAACAGGTCAGCCAAAGCAACTATGGTATCATATTTTAGGTTTCTGATCTCTCCGCTTTCGTACCTCTGAGCGGTGGCCTCACTGACACCTAACGCATTCGCCACTTCAAGAAGTGTAAGTTTGTTTTTTAATCTCAATTCTTTGATTCTTTTTGCCATGATATATCACCTCACAATATGATTATAAGTAGGCATTTCGTCAAATGCAAGAAAAAAATAGCATTATTCGAAAAAACTTGCGAAAAATGCTTGACAGCAAAATTCACCTTTGGTACTATTAACTTACATAAAACGAAAGATAAGGAGAAAGGAGTACTATCATGAGATATACTGTTGATACTGCTGAACTTAGAAAAGCTATGATTGATCAGGGCTTTAATACAATAGGGGAATTAGCAGAGAAATCAAAGGTAGATCGCAATACAGTTGGTGGTATTTTAAGCGGAAAGATTCGACCTTCATCTAACATTATTGAGAAAGTATCTATAGCTTTAGGGCTCAATGGTGAAGATGTGGGACGAATTTTTTTTAGCAACAAACTTGCATAAAACGCAAGAAAACCCCGCTATAAACTACGTTTACAGCACTTTGTTCTCTCTTGACAGAGAGAACAAACAAAAGGATAGGAGGATGACATGGAAATAGCGATTATGAGCTTCGTCTGTGTTCTTTTGTCTCTTAACTCAATATTTCAATGGCTGCTCATACATTGGCTAAGACAAGATATAGCGACCATACAGACGCAATTGAGGCAACAAGAGCTACAAGGATTGAGGCAATCGATAAAAACACTTCGGTCTTAAACCTTTTCGATTGCATTTTGGACTCCTTTGCAGAGGCTTCCAGCATCTGATTAAGAAGATCCGTCATTTTGGCGAGGGTATCGACCATCTGCTCAGTATTGTTGGCTGTGCGGTTTGGAGAGAAACTCTCAGGGTCAAAATCAGCGTGAGAGCCCTGCAAGGCGTCAATGATCTGCTTAGATGCCGGTTCTTCATTGTCAAGGAGCTTGACTACAGGAACTAAAGTTTTAGCTAAATCTGAATATTTTTTACTCATTTAAAGCACCGTCCTTTCGGGGACATTATAGCACGGAATGGAGGATGACATGGAAAGAAGAAACATCGAACTGCTGGTAGACAATGGCCAGTACAGAGTAAATGACACATCCGGGGTCGGCTTGATGGCAGAAGCCATGGCCTTGTACATGGACTTGGAAGCTAATTACCCGCCTGAGAGCATCGCGGTTATTGCAGACGCTCTCAAGCTGATGGCTGAAAGCTTTAGCCGACTTTAGCTGTGCTGGCATTTTTGTGGCTTTCAGCTTTGATCTCATCAAATACGGTCTTATATCTAACGTATAACTGTGCAGGGGTAAGAGAAGAGACATCCTGCTGACTTAGATAAAGCATGGTGAGATCATGGATCTTTTCGTTATTCATGCGCAACCTCCTTTCTCGAACATTTGTTTGATTATACCAGAATGCAGGTGGCTTTGCGCAACAAAAGGAGGATGAACTTATGGGAAAGATAAAGGTAGTAATCAAGAGACCTGACGAAGAAGTAGGTCATATCACATGGATCTCGAACACCCTAGAGAACCTTCAGAGGACCGTAGGCGGATATATCGAGACTGTGACATTCGGAGATTTGGTCATCATATGCGATGAAGAAGGCCGGCTTAAGGGCAAGGAACACAACTGCCGTATCGAGAATGTTGACTTTGTGGGAACAATCATAGGCGTCGGATCCGAAGGAGACAGTTTCTCCGACGTCCCCTTGAGCATGAGCGGATGGAAGTCCCTGATCAGGTAAGGAGGCAGAAATGGAACTTATAGGCATCAATGAGATCATGAAGATGACCGGAAGAGGGAGAGCTACAGTCACAAGATGGCTGAGCGACCCCGAATGCCCGTCATTCCCACGGCAAAAGCACGAACCATACCTCATAGACAGAAACGATTTTCTGACCTGGTACGCAGGCATGTGCCTGAAGAAGAGGAGGGCGAAATGACAGTACAGATGGTATTACTTGCAATTTGGAAGATGGCATGGGCATGGTTGCCCACCCTGATCTTAATGATAGGAGTGCAGATCTATGAAATACGCAGAAGCAAAGGATAAGGGTTATCAGAGCCTTGAAACTCTGGTAGGGCTCATAAACGAAGTTGTTGACAAGATGCAGGAAGCGGATGTGCCGGTGCCAATGATTAAGAACAAGCTTACAGCTGAAATCTATACCGTACTGGATATGGCTTCCCAAAAGCAAAGAAAGAGGTGGATGAATGTATAAGTGCGAAGACTGCGGGGCACTGTTTGACAGCCCCAAGTTGGAAATGTCCAGAGTCGCAGATTATTGGGGATTCCCGGCAAGTGAGCCTTGGGGAGTATGCCCTGAATGCGGATCCAGCGAGTTCGATATCGCAAATCAGTGTCCCATGTGTGGTGAGTACTACATGGTGAACAGAAGAAACTGCTGCGATCAGTGTCTGACAACAATAAGCGAAGCCTTCCAGGATACGATCAACGAACTGGCCAAAGATTGGTCATGTAATACGGATGAAATAAAAGAAGCCTTATATGGCTTAGTTGAAAGAGACGAGATTTAGGAGGATAAGGGATGAACTTGAAATTCAGAGGCCTTTACCCTGATGAGATTGAGATCAGGGTGGGGAATGTATCACAGAGGGGAGCCACACTTCTTCTGTATAAGAACGCAAGAGTGGACATGGCTCTTCTGGATGAGGTGGTCGGGCCCATGAACTGGCAGAGAGACCACAAGGAAGTAAAAGGCAACATGTACTGCGGCGTCGGGATCTACGACGAGAAGAAGGATGAGTGGTGCTGGAAGTGGGATTGCGGAACCGAGTCTAATACTGAAGCAGAGAAAGGCGAAAGCTCCGACTCCTTCAAGCGTGCCGGCTTTAACTGGGGGCTTGGAAGAGAGCTCTACACTTCACCGGTAGTATTCATTCAATGCGAGACCGTTCCCGACGGAAACAGATACAAGCTCAAGGACAGATGGGAGTTCTACGATACTAAAGTCTCAAAGATCGAGTACGAGGACTTTAATGGATCCAGAAGGATATCAAAGCTGGAAATCACTCGTAAGGGCTCCATCATATTCAAGTGGCAATCTGATACGGAGATCCGTGAGCAGATGACTAAGGGTGAAACCTTATTTGCCACAATCAGCGAGAAGGATGGCCTGAAAGCCATGTGTAAGCAAAAGGGCGTCACCCAGAGATGGATGCTCCAGGCGATAGGGATAGATCCTGATAATCCCGGGAACATGACCCAGGCACAGTATGGACAGGCTATGAATCTTATGATGGAGCTTCCCGATGCACAGGCAAACTAAAAAGACAAGTATTCCCAAGGAAGTCAAACAGAGAGTATTTGAGCGAGACGGGTGCTGCTGCATATTATGCGGCAGGCCCGGTCTCCCAAATGCACACTACATCCGGAGATCCCAGGGCGGTATGGGCATCGAGCAAAACATCGTGACCCTCTGTCCCAAGTGCCATAACGATTATGACAACGGCTTTCACCGTGAGGATTATGGCCGGGCGATCAAGGATTACCTGGAGACGTGGTATCCCGATTTCCCGGATGAACAGAGAGTGTATTCAAAGTTTGACTGGCTGTACAAGGAGTGGACATGAGACTAAGCGGAAGGATAGATCTTGGACTGTTTTACAGCCGCACCGACATCACCATTCCCATAAGGAATGAGGACCGCCAGGAGGCCATAGGATGGTTCAAGAACATCGATTTAAAGGAAAACGATGAAGTTATCATCGACATAAAAAAGAAGCGTCAGAAGCGCAGTTTGAACGCCAATGCATACTTCTGGCAGCTGGTAAACAAGGTCGCTCAAAAGCTCAACTGCTCAGATCAGGACGTTTACAGGAAGCTCGTAAAAGACTTCGGTGTATCGACCACATTGATGGTCAGGGACGAAGCGAAAGAGGCATTCATCCGGGCATGGACAGAGGGCAAGGATTCCTCCGGCTGGTTCGTGGAGGACCTTGGCCATGAAGTTCTGAGAGCATACTCAGGAACGAGCACCTACAACACAAAGGAAATGTCCCGGATCATAGACGGGCTTGTGGAAGAGTGCAAAGAGTTGGATATAGAAACGATGACTTCAGACGAGTTGGAGCATCTGAAAGCAACATGGAGGCAGAGATGAACAACGTAACACT
>CAJOKT010000030.1 GCA_905235115.1 uncultured Peptostreptococcaceae bacterium | reverse complement strand
ATACACCTCTATTCTAGCACTTACTCCTTTGCAGGACTAACTTCTGTTTTAAATGCTCCTAGCAGAAATTAAAATTTCAATCTAACAAAACATAAAAAATATAAAAGACAGGCCTTAGCCTGTCCTGTACATCCATATAATCCTATTCCTTCCAGAGCCCGACACCTTCCTGCTTCGCTCTGTTCATGGCTCTTATGAACACATCCTCGTACTTGTCGTTGGGCTCGAAGGTGAGCACCTCAGCGTAGCCCATCTCCAGGAGCTCCAGATTCAGCATCTCGGTGGCCCCGGGATCCCTGTAAAGGTACCCGAGTAGCCTTCCGTACTGATCTCTCTCCTGCTCACCAAGTTCGATATATACCTTATCACCCTGCCGGAAGATGGTCTTCAGGTGATCCTGTACCAGCTTTCCTTCGGGGTTGTCCGTGCCGTCCTCGTTGTACCTTTCGGGGCAGTCTATACCGATCAGCCTCAGCTGCTCCTCCTTCCCGTCGAAGGTTATGTCAAGAGAATCCCCGTCTATGACGTAGTTGATATATGCTTCCCTGACGTTCCCGGCAACAGGCGTCTCCGGCCGATAATAGTACCACGCAGTGACCCCTGCCGCAACCATTATTAAGATGATGAATACGAGGAATCTTTTCATTGTGAATACCTGTCTGCCGTACACTTCCGCCTATGATCATGGCTATTCCATTCTACCATCATATCGTTTTTTTCTCCATAGCAAACTCAAAAAATATAATTGGTGATTATCCCGCGTCCAACTGATATAATACCTGTAACGGATATTTTGCGGGGACGCCCCGCTTCAGGTTATATGAAAGGAAATAATATGGACCACGGACCGCTAAAACTTGAAGATTATCAGGAAAGCTGCACTACTTCCCCGGGAAGCTGCGGAGTTCCGAAGCATATACCCCAGGCCAGAGTCATAGAGAAGATGGACGAATACATGTCCAGGCGGGACTACGACGGAGCTGAGCGCCACCTAAACTACTGGCTCAGCGAATCTCAGTTTCTCGGTGACCGACGCGGCGAACTCACCGTAAGGAATGAGCTCATCGGCCACTACCGGAAGACCGGGAACCGTGAGAAGGCCCTGGAGCAGGTGGACGCTGCTCTTGCCCTTCTGGACAGTCTGGATCTCAAGGGGACCATCAGTTCCGGCACAGTGCTTGTGAATGCCGCCACGGCCCTCAACGCCTTCGGCGAGAACGAGAGATCCATGGATCTTTTCCTCAAGGCCCTCAAGGTATACATCGCTAACGACTCCACCGACCCTTCCCTTCTTGGCGGTCTCTACAACAACATGGCCCTGACCTGCTGCGCCCTCGGGAAGTACACGGACGCCATGATATATTTCAGAGAAGCAGTTGAGAAGATGTCCGGTGTCCCGGCCGGCGAGCTGGAGCAGGCCATCACCTATCTCAACATGGCCGACTGCCTCTTGCATGACGGCGGCATGGAGAAGAACGAATCCAAGATCTACGATCTGCTGGACAAGGCCGAAGCGGATCTTTTGAGGGACCACGACGCGGAGGAGGGCTACATTGCCTTCGTATATGAGAAGTGCGCCCCGGTGTTCTCCTACTACGGATATTTCAAGACAGCTGAAGACCTTAAGAAGAAAGCGGAGGAGATCTATGCAAGGCCTTGAACTCTCGGAAAAGTTTTTTGAGGAATACGGGAGGCCGGTGCTGGAGTCCGATTTCTCTGACGTGCTCCCACTTCTGGCGGCAGGCCTGATCGGAAGCGGATCGGAATGCTTCGGGTATGACGACGAAGTATCCCGGGACCACGATTTCGAGCCCGGATTCTGCCTTTTCATTCCTGATGAAGATGTGCTGGACAGGCGCACTGCCTTCCTTTTGGAGCGGGCCTATCAGAAGCTTCCCATGGAGTACATGGGGCTCAGGAGAAGCCTGGTCAGTCCCGTTGGGGGTTCACGCCACGGGGTGATCCTGATAGATGACTTCCTCACGGAGAAACTGGGCTCGGCTGATGCCGATCTGGATACCGTGCAGTGGCTGACCATACCCGAACAGTCTCTTCTGGAACTCATAAACGGCAGGATGTTCTTCGATAACTACGGGGTCATGACGGACATAAGGGAGAAGCTCAGGTTCTTCCCGGAGGATGTTTTCCTGAAGAAACTGGCCTCCAACCTCCTTCTCATGGCTCAGTCCGGCCAGTACAACTACCGGCGCTGCATGGATCACGGCGAGACCGGAGCGGCGCAGCTGGCCCTCTTCGACTTCACGGAGAGCGCCTCGCACGTCATGTTTTTGCTGAACGGCAGGTACATGCCCTACTATAAGTGGAGATTCCGGGCCATGAGGGAGCTTCCGAGGTTCGCTGAGGAGGCGGACCTTCTGGAATATCTCATCACCACCGGGAACGCCGGCGATTCCGTTTCCGACAAGGAGGCGGTCATTGAGACCATAGTCTCTGACGTCATAGATGAACTCATGGACAGGGGTCTCACCGACGCCGTCTGCCAGGATCTGGAGAAGCACGCCTATTCCGTAAACGACAGGATCGCGGGAGGCGAACTCAGGAACATGCACATCCTGGCAGCCATCTGATCAACGAAAGGAACCTACATGAAAATCTACGGACTTCAAAAAATGACACTGCTGGACTTCCCCGGCAAGGTGGCCTGCACGGTCTTCCTTGGGCTCTGCGATTTCAGGTGCCCCTTCTGCCACAACTTTGAGCTGGTGGACGGGACCGCCCCTGTTCTCTACAGTGAGGAGGAGTTCTTCAGCTACGTATCAAAGCGCAAAGGGCTTCTGGACGGCGTGGCAATCACAGGAGGGGAGCCCTGCATCCATAAAGACCTTCCGGAGTTCATGAAGAAGATAAAGGATATGGGATTCCTGGTGAAACTGGACACCAACGGCAACCACCCTGATGTCCTTAAGGAGATCCTGGACAGAGAACTTGCTGATTACGTGGCCATGGATATCAAGAACAGCCCTGAAAAATATGCCATGACCGCAGGCCTGGAAGGGCTGGACCTTGCGAATATAAAGAAGAGCGTCTCCCTCATCATGTCCTCAGGCATCGACTACGAATTCAGGACCACAGTGGTGAACGAACTGCACTCCGGAGAAGATTTCGCAGGGATCGGTCATCTCATCCAGGGTGCCCGGAAATATGTGCTGCAGAACTTCACCGACCGTGACACCGTGCCCTTTGACGGGCTCAGTCCCGCATCGGGAGAGGATCTTGAAGCCTTTGCATGGGAGGCAGGCAGGTTCGTGGAGTCCGTGGAGATCCGCGGAGTTGACTGAAAATGTCAAAAACCACAAGATATAGTGTATACATGTAAATTTATTTACAAAATGTATTGACATACCCTATTTCTGGTGCTATTCTTTTTTACGGTCATGCGATGACCGTAAATTTTTTATGAAACGATAACAGAAAGGTAATAAAGATGTATCAGGTAATCAAAAGAGACGGCAAGGTCGTGGATTTCAACATCCAGAAGATCTCAGACGCCATCACCAAGGCTTTCATAGCCTGCGGCAAGCAGTATCACCCCAGCGTGATCGATCTCATTGCCCTTCACGTCACATCCGATTTCGAAGAGAAGATCAAAGACGACAAGATCGCTGTTGAAGACATACAGGACAGCGTGGAGAAGGTCCTCTCCGAGTCCGGATACGCAGATGTGGCCAAGGCCTACATCCTCTACAGAAGGCAGCGCGAGAAAGTCAGAAACATCCATTCCACAGTCTTAAACTACAAGGACCTCGTGGACAACTATCTCAAGATCAACGACTGGCGGGTCAAGGAGAACTCCACGGTGACATATTCCGTAGGGGGACTCATCCTGTCCAACTCCGGTGCCATCACGGCCAACTACTGGTTGAGCGAGGTCTATGATGACGAAGTCGCCAACGCTCACAGAAACGCGGACATCCATCTTCACGACCTTTCCATGCTGACAGGCTACTGCGCAGGCTGGAGCCTCAAGCAGCTGATCCAGGAGGGTCTTGGCGGTGTTCCGGGCAAGATCACATCTTCCCCCGCGAACCACCTTTCCACCCTCTGCAACCAGATGGTGAACTTCCTGGGCATCATGCAGAATGAATGGGCAGGAGCTCAGGCATTCTCATCCTTTGATACATACCTTGCGCCTTTCGTTAAAATAGACAACCTTTCCCAGAAAGAAGTGAAGCAGGCCATCCAGTCCTTCGTCTACGGCGTGAACACGCCCTCCAGATGGGGAACTCAGGCCCCATTCTCCAACATCACCCTCGACTGGGTAGTCCCCAACGACCTCAAGAACCTTCCCGCAATAGTCGGCGGCAAGGAGTGCGACTTCACCTACGGCGACTGCAAGAAGGAGATGGATATGGTCAACAAGGCCTTCATCGAGATCATGATCGAGGGAGACGCCAACGGAAGAGGATTCCAGTATCCCATCCCTACCTACTCCATCACCAGAGACTTTGACTGGAGCGAGACAGAGAACAATAAGCTTCTCTTCGAGATGACCGCCAAGTACGGCACTCCCTACTTCTCCAACTACATCAACTCCGACATGGAACCCAGCGACGTGCGTTCGATGTGCTGCAGACTGAGACTGGACCTGAGAGAACTCAGGAAGAAATCCGGCGGATTCTTCGGTTCCGGCGAATCCACAGGATCGATCGGCGTAGTCACCATCAACCTTCCCAAGATCGCATATCAGTCTGCTGACGAGAAGGAATTCTACGAGCGTCTGGACAAGCTCATGGACATAGCTGCCAGAAGCCTTAAGACCAAGAGAACGGTAATTACCGAACTCATGGAACAGGGACTTTATCCCTACACCAAGAGATATCTGGGGTCCTTCGAGAACCACTTCTCCACCATCGGTCTTGTAGGAATGAACGAGGCGGCTCTGAACGCCAAATGGCTCAGAGCAGATCTTACAGATCCCAGAGCCCAGCGCTTCGCAAGGGATGTGCTGAACCACATGAGGGAGAGGCTCTCCGACTATCAGGAGCAGTACGGCGACCTTTACAATCTGGAAGCTACTCCGGCTGAATCCACCACCTACAGATTTGCGAAGCACGACAAGGAGCTGTTCCCGGACATCATCACAGCCAACATGAACGGCACACCCTACTACACCAATTCCTCCCACCTTCCCGTGGGATATACGGAAGACATCTTCTCCGCCCTCGATATACAGGACGATCTGCAGACCCTCTACACCTCCGGAACAGTTTTCCACGCCTTCCTGGGCGAGAAGCTTCCCGACTGGAAGTCAGCAGCAACTCTGGTGAGAAAGATCGCAGAGAACTACAAGCTTCCCTACTACACCATGTCTCCTACATACTCTGTATGCAGGGATCACGGCTATATCACAGGTGAAGCCTTCACCTGCCCCATCTGCGGCAAGAAGACAGAGGTCTACAGCCGCATCACCGGCTACTACCGTCCCGTCCAGAACTGGAACGACGGCAAGGCCCAGGAGTACAAGGACCGCAGATTATACAACGTGGGGAGAAGCGTTCTCAGCCACACAGGTCCCAATCCTGCGCCTGTTGACATTCCCTTATATGCAGCGCCCGCCGCATCAGCAGTAGCCGTATCCAACGGAGTTCAGACCGTTCAGGCTGCTCCCCGGGCAGTATTCGCGGAAGCTCCCGCAGAACCCGAAGTAAAAGCAGAGGCAGCTCCCGCCGTTTCACAGCAGGAAGTGCCTGACAGAACTGAAGTCTATCTCTTCAAGACTCCCACCTGCCCCAACTGCAAGGCTGCAGCCGTCCTTCTGGACAAGGCAGGGATCAAATATACAGCCCTCAATGCCGATGAGAACAAGGAACTGGTAGAGGCCTTCGGCGTCAAGCAGGCCCCCACTCTGGTACTCAAGACAGGCGAGACCTTCGAGAAGTATCGCGGAGTATCCGACATCAAGGGCTGGCTCATGAAAAACTGATCTGACTGGAGATAAATTATGTATGACGTGATAATCGTCGGCGGAGGGGTCGCAGGAATGACTGCGGCCCTTTACGCCAGAAGAAACGGAAAATCTGCGCTGGTCATCGAAAAGAACGGCTTCGGCGGCCAGATAACCCACTCTCCCAAGGTGGAAAACTTCCCCGGCACCATTTCCATCAGCGGAAATGAGCTGGCTGACCAGATCCTGGAACAGATCCTGAACCAGGGTGCCGAAATCGAATTTGAGACGGTGAACTACGTTACCGATAACGGCCTTACCAAGACCGTGACCACAGAGGAAGGCGGAGAGTACGAATCAAAGGCAGTGATCCTCGCCACCGGAGTCAGGCACAGGATGCTCGGCCTCGAGGGCGAGACCGACCTCATTGGCGAAGGCATCTCCTTCTGCGCAGTCTGCGACGGAGATTTCTACACAGGCAAAAAAGTCTGCATGGTGGGAGGCGGCAATTCCGCCCTTCAGGAAGCCATACTGCTTTCAGACAAGTGCAGCGAGGTAGTGGTCCTTCAGGACCTTCCCTTCTATACCGGAGAACAGTCCCTCCAGGACATCCTCTTCTCCAGGTCCAACGTTTCCGGCCTTACCGGAGTCAAGGTCACCAGGCTCCTCACTGAGAACGGACAGTTCCGCGGAGTTGAGATCGTTCAGAACGAAGGCGTCCCTCAGCAGATCTTTTGCGACGGTCTGTTCGTGGCCATCGGCCTGATTCCCGAGAACGACCTTTACAGTGACCTGGTGCAGCTGGACGAATACGGCTACTTCGACACTGACGAGATGTGCGTGACCGGGACCCCCGGCGTTTTCGTGGCGGGAGACTGCAGAAGGAAGCGCTTAAGACAGCTTACCACCGCTGTATCCGACGGAGCCACTGCAGCCATGGCCGCAGTAAACTACATAAACGCCCTGAAATAGCACAAAAAACTCAGAAGCCACCCCTAAAAGGTGGTTTCTTTTTTGGACATTCTATGCTATATTGTAAAGGAATATATAAACATTTTAATAAAATTTTTCAATGAGGTAAGAACTGATGAAGAAGTACTTGTCGATTATTCTCGCCATCGCAGTGGCATTCACCTTCTGCGGTGTATTCCAGCCTGATGGGGTCATAGCCGATGACGGAACCGAGACTCCCATGCTCGAGAAGCCCATTCACGTCACGGTAGTCGACCAGCTGGGCAATCCCGTTCCCGGCGTTGAGGTCTCCATCACGGACGAACAGGGAACTACCTTCCCCCTGGATGAACTCCAGGAAGAAGTTTACATCACCTTTGTAGAGGAAGGCACCTACACCCTTGAACTTACGGATATCCCCGACGGATACATCGCCGATGAGAGGCAGAAGACCGTAGAAGTGACTCTTGCTGAAGGTGATGAGGTCGATACAATAAGAGCGGCCTCTTTTCAGTCAAAAAACCCCGATCATAAGATCCTTTGCACGCATGATCCCTCCTTCCTTGAGGTATACAAAATCATCGAGGGCGACAGCGAGATAACAGGTTACTGCTTCAACCAGAATTATGATGCTCCCGATCTCGACGATCCCGAGTGCACGTTTACGAGGCTTGTAGGATCACCGTGGCTGCTCTCATTTGTCGCTCAGAATGAGCAGCCTGGTATGTCCAGCGGGGAACTCTATCACCACGTTCTCTCAATTATCTATCACAGAGACGATATCCAGGAGAAATACGGTTTCGATGATGATCTGACCGACTATATAGTAAACATGGCCATAAAGAACTTTACCGACGGTGACATCGATACCTTCAAGGAATATGACGAAAACGGCAGCTCTATGTTTCTGAGACGTGACAATGATGGCACCACAGGCCCCATCGTCTATGATGAGAACGGCAATTACCAGTTCCGTCCCGGCGGATCAGTGCTCGGTTCCATGGTTCACCACTCAAACGCTGACCACAGTAACACTGCCGGGTACGTATTCCCTCAGGCCGTAAAGGATGCCTGGCATGAACTGATCACCATGACCGATCACCCCTCTGACTACTTCCTGTACATTTACTTCCCGAAGAACTTCGTTACCAAGGAATACGGCATCGCACACGACGATTGGTATGTCCCCCCACACTATGCGAATCTTTACTATGCCGACGCGTACCAGTGTCTGATGTCCACCTTCACGGTGAAGCCCATCAAGGAACAGTTCGTGCTCCGCAAGGCAACTGACATCGAGATCACCAAGGTCTGGGAAGACAACGACAACGAGAATCAGGTACGTCCCTCCGCTGAGGAGTTCGCAGATTCCATCCATCTTCTTGCCAACGGCGAAGACGTGACGGCCACATATGCCGAGAACTGTGCAGTCGAAGACAACCAGGACGGAACTTACACGGTAAGTTTCTCCGATCTTCCCGAGCTTGATGACAACAATGAAGAGATCACCTACACCATCATGGAAGATCGTATCCCCAGCTACACGGCCGATAAGACTACGGTAGGAAACGGCGAGACCATCACCAACACCTATACTGAGCCTGAGACTACAGAGATCCCCGTGGTGAAGACATGGTCCGACAATAACAACAAGGACGGCAAGAGACCTTCAAGCATCACCGTGAATCTTCTGGCTGACGGTGACAAGATCCAGACAGTACAGATCACTCCTGACAACGAAGGCAACTGGGCATACACCTTCATGGAACTTCCCAAGTATCAGCAGGACGGCGAGACTGAGATCGCCTACACTGTCACCGAGGAGCCTGTAGCCAACTACAAGACCACGGTCGACGGCTACAACATCACAAATACCCTTGAGGAGACACCTCCTCCGCCGACCGGTGACTCAACTGACCCCGGCCTCTGGGTCGGACTGATGAGCGCAGCGGTCCTTGCACTGTTCCTGGGAATGAAACACAGCCGCGCGAGATGACTGAATGACATTTAACGCTTACCGGTACGGCATATAAGCCGTGCCGGTTTTTTTGCGCCCTGATCTTCCTTGAGATTTAAATATTTCTGAAGTATAATCCATACCAGAGCAAAACACTTAGGAGGCATTTCATGGACAGAAAGACCAACTTCCTGGTGCTGGCAGCTGTCATGGTCACAGCGCTGATAACATCATTCATGGGAAACGCTCTTAACCTTTCCATCCCGGACCTTGAGCGCACTTTTTCAGTGAACGCTTCAACAGTAAACGGAGTGGTAAGCGCCTACACGATAACCGTGGCGGCTCTCAGCCTGCCCTTCGGCAAGATCGCCGACGTGCGCGGCAGAAGGAAGATCTTCATCACAGGGATCGCAGGCTTCGGCCTCATGTCCTTAATGAGCGCTTTTTCGGTGAATTTCATAATGTTCATAGCGCTGAGGATCCTTCAGGGCATCTTCGCTGCCATGTTGTTCGCCACAAACAACGCCATCCTCATCAGCACCTGCCCCGGGGAGCGCCGCGGACAGGCCCTGGGACTCTCTGTGGCGGCCACGTATATCGGTCTCACCCTGGGTCCGGTTGCGGGCGGGTTCCTTCAGGGCAATTTCGGCTGGAGGTCCATATTTGCGGTTTCAGCCGTTATCAGCATTCTGGCGCTCATCATTGCGCTCAGGGGGATCCCCGTGGACGAGAAGGCTGTTCAGAGCCTCACAGAGGGTCCTGACGTAAAGGGTGGAGTCCTCTATACTCTTTCCATCGTTCTCAGCCTTCTGGGTCTCACATATCTCACCTCGTCAGGCCCCGGTCCCTTCATCCTTGCTGCGGGCATCGTGCTTCTTGTGATCTTCTTCATCACGGAGCAAAAAACCCCTGCCCCGGTGCTCGACACCTCCGTGTTCACCAGAAGCCGCACCTTCACATTCTCCAATCTTGCCGCCCTTCTGAACTACAGTGCCACCTATGCCATCACCTACATGATGAGCATCTATCTTCAGCTGGTGAAGGGCTTCGCCCCGGATGCCGCAGGACTGATACTGATATCAATGCCCCTTGTGCAGGCAGTATTCTCCCCCTTCATGGGAAGCCTGTCTGACAGGATCCGCCCGGCCTATCTGGCCAGCGGAGGCATGGGACTCTGCGCAGTCAGTCTTTTGCTGCTCTCGAGGCTCGGTCAGGACACATCCCTGGCCTTTATAATGGCGCCGCTGATCATTACGGGATTTGGATTCGCCATGTTCTCCTCCCCCAACAACAACGCCATCATGAGTTCCGTTGAGCCAAAGGATTACAGCGTGGCCAACTCCATAATAGCCACCATGCGTACCGTGGGGCAGTCATCAGGCCTTGCTGTGCTCAACATCATTACCGGGGTCATGCTGGGCAGGTCTACTCTGGAAGCCGCGGGAGCGGAAGGTATAGTCGCCCTGGACAGGGTCTCCTTCCTCATTTTCGCCGTGATATGTGTGATCGGCCTCTTCTTCTCTCTTGCAAGAGACAAAAACTAACAAAAAAAGAAGCCATCAGGGGCGGTCCAATAAAACAAGTAAATTGTTTTGGGAAGCGGCATGACTGCGGTCATGCCGCTTTTCCCGTTATCACCGCGTTCAGCAGCTCCATCGGTACGATGCCGATCAGATCATAGGCGATCTCTATCTCCTGTACCCTCCGGCCGCTGCTCTTGTCCGGAACCAAGGGTTCTGCTTCTCGGGAGAACAGCGTCTGGCCGGAAGAGAAGGAGGTGTCGCAGACCGCACATGTTGCACCGTATCGCCGGGGCAACATAGAAGTGCGCCCTTAGCATAATTACTAATGGATCTCGAATTAGGCACATCCAGAGTTCTATCTTACAGAACAAGCGAGACCGTGTAACATCATTCGCACAGCGATACAGAAAACCAACATAACAAATCAATAAAATCATTAATTCCATATTGACAAAATAAAATGCTTATTATACAATTGCCTTATAATTAGCAGAATGTAGATTGTGGAGGCAATAATCATGGAGTGGGAAGTATTCAAATTAGACCAAACAGGAGGAAGGACTGCACCCTTTGTTAGCATCGGAAGAGGCCAATTAGATTTCAATGCTGTTGCTTGCGAATTAGTAGGTGACTACGGAGAATACAAATTCGCTCAAATACTCACAGGAAAAGAAAGAGGAAAAACAGTTGTCGCAGTAAAATTCTTGAGGGAGTATGAAGAAAACAGCATTACCATTAAGAGAAAAGTACAGCAAAATGGTAAAAGCATTCAGGGAATGACCGTAAGGAACAAGGACGCCATTGAAAGACTGTTTGGTAAAGATGGCTCCAACAAGGGAATGGTTCGCCATAAGGTTGAGCCTATCGGGGAAAATATCCTTAAAATTATAGACTGAACAACTGGTTAGCAGGGAGGGCAAAAATGGCATATATAAAGTGCTCAAATTGTGACTGTTTTGTTGAGGAAGGCCCTTCATTCTGCCCAGAATGCGGAAACAGATTAGAGTATACATCATCGAGAAGGGCAAAAAAGCGTTCGCCTATTGGATGGATAATTACACTGGTGATTATCGCAGCTCTTGCTGTAGTTGGAAAATGGCAATACGATGTTTATCAGTATGGCATAAATCTCCATAATTCGGTTTATTACATCATGGAGAGTGCGGGACATCTCGAAGACGCTGGAATACAGTTTCTTTCAGTTTGGAATAACTCAGTCTTCGAAATACAGGATGACGAAACCGACATGTATACTCGTGATGAAACAGGGGTATTCTACTCAGATTTCAATGATGCCTTGGATTTGTTGATATCCGACAAGGACTATCAACAAACAATTAGGCAAGCGGAAGATACAAGAAGCGAAGCATCTGAATTGATGGGAAAGCTAACAAATCCCCCGCACCGCTATGAAGAGGCGTACCGGAATGTAAAGATTCTGTATTCTGATTACATGGCTTTTTACAATATAGTGGTTAATCCAAGCGGTAATTTTTCTTCTTACTCAGATAAGTTTGAGCAGGCAAGAGATAAACTATTAGAGGCATACTATTCGGTAAGTATGTATTAACATTATTGCTGAGATTCTTGTGTTGTTAGTGTTTATCTAACAGAGAAAGACCTCCAGAAAGCTCAGTTGAGCCCTCTGGAGGTCTTTCTTTTGGCGTTCCGTCGGCAGCTATCCGCAAAACTCTTTTTTACATGAACCTGTTTTATTGGATACTGCCATCAGGCTTCTTTTTTTGGAATCATTTTTTATGAGACTGTTTACATTCAGGGAATGTTCAGTTTTTGTTCAGATAAGTGATGCCACACACTTTTCAAGCTCCGCCATATCCGCAGTTGGCTCAAACCTGGCCACGACTTCACCCGCTCTGTTTACAACGAACTTTGTAAAGTTCCACTTGATGTCAGGCTTCTTGTCCCAGTCGCGGTCGTTCTTGGCGAACATCAGCTTGAGAAGCGCGGAGTGCTTGCCCTTGGGAAGTCCCTCGAATCCCTTCTGAGACTTCAGATATGTGTAGAGGGGAAGCTCGTTCTCGCCGTTTACGTCGGATTTTTTCATCTGGGGGAAGGCTGTGTTGTAGTGAAGTGTGCAGAATTCGTGGATCTCCTCGTCTGTTCCGGGAGCCTGTCCTCCGAACTGATTGCAGGGAACGTCGATGATCTCGAGTCCCTGATCATGATACTTCTCATACATCTCTTCCAGCTGCTCGTACTGAGGCGTGAAGCCGCATCCTGTAGCTGTGTTTACGATGATCATTACCCTGCCTTCATAATCGGAAAGGGATACTTCCTCTCCCGCTGCGTTGATCACGCTGTAGTCATAAATTCCCATTTTCGGTCTCCTTTTCGTCGTTATCTGCTGCCTTCTGCTCTTCTCTCGTGGAAAAGCAACATCATTTCATCCAGTAATTTCTTAAGATCCTCTGCGTGCTCCACCCCTGCCAGGCAGCCTGCCAGCTGTTCAGGCACCTTCGTGGCCTCCCATTTGAGCGCCTCTCCCTTCTCGGTGATGGTCACCACCAGATCTCTTGCGTCCTCCTTGGAGCGCTGTCTTATGATCAGACCCTTCTCCTCCAGTTTTTTGAGCACCGGTGTAAGGGTCCCGCTGTCCAGGAAAAGTCTCTCCTTAAGATGCCTGGTCACCACAGTCTTTTCTTCCCATATCACCATCATGGTCACGTACTGAGTGTATGTCAGATCTATCTTTGAGAGATAAGGCGTGTAAGCGTTTACTATCTCTCTGGCGCACACGTACAGCGGAAAGCATATCTGATTGTCCAGAAGAAGCGCCTGACAAACTGCGTCTTCCGGACCATCCGCTCTGTTAAGATTTACGTTTACGTCTTTATTGCTCATTTATTATCTTCCTTGCGAATTCAGCTGCGGATTTAAGGTCATCCTGATCCGGCTTCCCCTTGTGCATGGGACCGAATGAGCCCCTGCAGTAAAACTCTTCCTTTGCCAAGGTGATGCCCTTCTCTTCCAGAAGTTTGCCCACCTGCTTGTATGTGGACTTGATCAGGGCTGCTGTGCTGAAGTTCACCACCTTGCCGACTTTGACGTCGATCCCTGCGATGAAATCTTTGACGCTGTCATCCACGCCGTATGCGTAGACAGAACTTCCCAGGAAGAGCACGTCCACATCCTCCGTAAGGGGCGTGTCAGTGGTGAGAGCATCCACTCCGATGGCTTCTGAGATCGCCTTTGCAAGTTTCTCTGTGTTTCCTCCGCGGGAATAATATCTGATGGCTGTTTTCATATCTTCGACCTCCCGGTGTTTTGATTGATCAATTTGACAAAATTAATTTAGCACAATCGTTTATGCATGTCAACACTTTTTTTAAAAATTTTTTGCGCAAAAAATATAAAAACGGCCCGCGCCGCGGGCCGGCAGTTCATTATCCTGCTATACGTCCAGAGTCCTCAGCCAGGCCTCGACCTCTTCCTCCCCTGCTCTTCCGGGGAATCTTTTTTCGGCGACGAACTCCGCGCCGGGGGCTGAAGGTCTCAGCTCGTCCGCAGTGTTCCCCATTCCGCTGGAACCTGAGGTGGCGAAGAGCACGATCTTCTTTCCCCTTAATTCATACTGCTCAAGGAAGGTGTTTATGATCGTGGGAGCCACATACCACCAGATGGGGAATCCCAGGAAGATGGTATCCACCTCTTCCATGTTCTCCACCCTGCAGTCATCCGCAACGGCCGGACGGAAAGACTTGTCCTTCATCTCAAGAGAACTTCTGCTCTTGCCGTTCATCCAGTTCAGATCTTTTTTTGTATAGGGCACCTCAGGACGGATCTCAAAGAGCTCCGCGTCCAGCGCCTCTGCCAGTTTCGCTGCCAGTTTTCGTGTAACTCCGCTGGCGCTGAAATATGCCACAAGTTTGTTCATGCCTATGCTTCCTTTCTCTCTTTTCTCAGGAGTTCCTCCACCGGTTCTCTCCTTTCGTAGAGCACGCATCCCCCTTCATGGTCGTCCATGAGGATGTCTCCGCTCATCAGTGCCATGAAAAGCGGTGAGTGAAGAGCCTCCCTCAGGGACTTATTTCTGACGTTCACGTCGGAATACGGGGAGAACACTCATGTTCTTTCGTCTGGCTTTCACATCATACGCCCGGCATGTAAGACCCGGCCGGGCGCTGCGACCGGTCATTTATCCATCAGGTGTGCGCCTGCGTCCCAGGCCTGGCCTGCCTTCTCGCCGACCACATAGTATCCCAGCCGGAACTGGTCAAATACCAGCGCTTCAAGTCTTGCGGGATCCACCTTGCCCTCTTCATCGAGAATATCTTCCTCAGCTGAAGTGTTCACGATCTTTCCCACTATGCAGTAAAAGCTTTCAGTATCCACTACTTCAGCCAGTTCGCACTCCATGACCACCGGAAACTCATCGATCACGGGAGCGTTAACGAACTCGCTCTTTACCGCAGTGTATCCTGTGCGTTCGAACTTATCCGTCATGGTGTTGCCCGTGGCGATACCGAAGAAATCAGCCACATCCATGTGAGCCTTGTCCGCGAGGCTCACAGTGAAAGCCCTGCTCTTGAGAAGGTTCTGGGTTGTCTTGTGATCCTCATCAATGAAGAGAGCGATCTTGTCCATGCTGCAGATCATTCCCCAGGCTGCGTTCATGGCGTTTACCTTGCCGTTTTCATCGTAAGCTGCAACAATCAGCACCGGCATGGGATATACCGCCGGGACTGAACCTAAATTCTTTTTCATTTTCTGCTCCTTAAAAGTATTATATTATTTGTTATACCATGTAGTATGCCATACCCGTCACGATATTTCAAATGTGTTTTCCTGCAAAGCCCAGAGCATTGGAGCTTGCGGAACCGGTATGCCTGATCTGGACCCGCCATCATGAGCAGGCACCGGGGCAGCCCGAAGTTATATAAATCAGCCTATCAAAATCCTGACAGGTTTGCTGCTTCACATAGTACACTGTCGATCATGTCTTGGATAATTAATGTTTTTTTAATGAAAAAGGACCTGAAGGTCCTTGATCTCTGATCTGTACCAGATCCGCTATTTTGAGAACCACTTGAGTTCTCGCTTTACATCCGGGTCCCAGACTATCTTTTCAGGCTTTTCCTCCAGGACCTCAGGATGCTTCATGTAGCCGTTCATCTCACGGAAGCATCTTCCGTAGTACTGGCCGTGGGCGATGCGCTCGTCCACCACGATGCCAAGCTCCATTATTTTGCGCTCGAAAGGCCTGCCCTCATCGTCCAGATATGTCCTCTTTAGGGGCTTTCCCATGGAGAAGAAGATGCCCGTGGTCCCGAATTCATACAGATGATGGTAGATCGCATCTGTCCTGATGGAAGCCAGATTCGTGATGAACAGGGATGTGTGACATGGGCTGGCATCTATGATGGCTCTTGGAAGGGTGAAGAATTTATCCAGAAGCTTCAGTGCCCCCGCGGCGCCTCTGACGAGGAACGGCACCGCCAGAAGAGTTCGCATGAACCTATCCATGGAATTGTCTTTACCCTGATCCTTCACCTTGTCGATGGCTTCGTTCACCTTGTCGTTTACGGTGAAGATGTCATCATCAAGATCAAAATATATCTTGTTTATTGTATCCGACTCCGAACCCGGTCTCAGGGTCACGAACGATATGCAGAAATGGTTTCTGGCGTATATCCTCTTGTTCATTATGAACCGGTTCAGGCAGGGATTCCTTGAAAACACCCTGATGCTTGCCGCAATAAGGATGGCCATGTGGCTCATACGTATGCCCTTTGCGCGGCACTTTCTCACATAGTCCTGCACCTTCTCAAGGTCGATCTCCACCGTAAGGCTGTCGCATGCGTCATACCTTTTGGTCATAACAAAAGGCATGAGTTCATACATGGCGTCAGCAGTTTTAACTCTTACTCCGTCTGTTCTGTACATATTTAACTTTCCTATCCTTATGATCTTCAGGGATATCAGCTGCCTTGCCGGCACCCTCATCATGGTAAATATAACACAGTTTTGTGCCGGTCCGCAATAATTCCGGTCCGCAGGTGATCTTCTGATCTTAATCGAGTAGGGGCTAACTTGTAGCCCCTCTCACACCACCGTACGTGCCGTTCGGCATACGGCGGTTCAACCCAATAAGTAGTAATCTACACAGCTGA
>CAJOKT010000029.1 GCA_905235115.1 uncultured Peptostreptococcaceae bacterium | reverse complement strand
CAGAATCTCCAATGAACTGCGGGAGATCCTGACACAACGACTCGCGAAAAATCTGATTGAAGACGAATATGAGGATCTGCGTGCATTTCAAAAAGGCTTACAAAGCGCGCTGAATGCCGCATGTGACCCAAAACTTTCGGAGCGCGGACAGAAGGATGCGTTTGTGCAGGCGCTGCGCTGCGCGGAAAAAGGTCATCCCGCGGTCTACAATTACGAAGAAAGCCGCTGTTATATCGTGACGCACAATAATCTTCACCTGGCGTACGACCAGGCGGGGTTGCGGTGATGAACAGTCAGAAGATATAGACAACTTCCTGTTTGTCGCTGACATTGCTTACAATCGAATAGTGGATGAAAACGACAAACAGATCCAACGTCTTATTGACGATGGCAGCTTGTACGGGGACATATGAGGTTGATGGTAAAACGGTATATGTCATTCCTGAGCAGTCTAAGGAATGGGGCATATATTTTGCGGAGCAGAAAGAAGAATAGACCAACGTTGCAATCAGTGTATATTTCGGTCTAACTGATCCATGTTAACGGAGTTTCAGATGGTCAGAGACTGCAAGGCAGAAACATAAAGCAGTATCGAGGTGATCTTCAATGTTTTCAAGGATGTCGATCGCAAGATCTACCGGGAATTACTCGGGTAACATACTAAAACTGAAACGGGTTCTGGCCGATGCGGAACATGTGGTCATCGGCGCCGGAGCAGGTCTTTCAACCTCCGCGGGATTCGTTTACAGCGGTGAGCGTTTCGAGAAATATTTCTCTGATTTTGCGGAGAATTATCACTTCAGCGACATGTATTCAGGGGGCTTCTACCCCTATCTCTCCCAGGAAAAGTTCTGGGCCTATTGGAGCAGATACATCTGGGTGAACCGCTACATGGACGCTCCGAAGCCGGTATATGACCGTCTTTACCAACTGGTGAAGGACAAGGACTATTTCGTCATAACCACCAACGTGGACCACTGTTTCCAGAAGGCAGGATTCAGCAAGGACAGGCTGTTCTACACCCAGGGCGATTACGGTCTTTTCCAGTGCAGTGAACCTTGCCACAGCAGGACCTATGACAATGAGGATATCATCCGCAGCATGGTGCTCGCCCAGGGCTGGGAGATCGGAGAAGGCAATGATCTTTCACTTCCTGAGGGAGTTCAGGCCGGCATGACTGTGCCTTCTGAACTGCTGCCCGTCTGTCCTGTCTGCGGCAAGCCCCTCACCATGAACCTGAGGTCCGATGACAGATTCGTGGAAGATGAGGGCTGGCATGAAGCGGCCGAACGTTACCGGGAGTTCCTGACTTCCCTGACAGGCAGCACCCTCTTCCTGGAACTGGGGGTCGGCTACAACACCCCGGGAATCATCAAATATCCCTTCTGGAGCATGACCGCAAAAGATCCCCGCGCCACCTTCGCGTCCATCAACCTCGGCGAGTCGGTGTGCCCCGGCCAGATCCGTGACCGGGCGATCCTGATCGACAGCGACATCGGAGAAATCCTGGCAGACATTTAAATCAGCAAAAAGAGGGTGTCTCAAAAGGTCATCAGTCAGACCTTGAGAGATACCCTCCTCTTTTATTTGCTCTGCTCAGTTGGCGTCCGGGTTCAGATCCGTAGCAGTGTATATTTTACCCCGGAGCAGGTCCAGCATGTCGGACTTCAGCTCCGGAATGGGTTCTGCAGAAGGCAGCTTGTACAGTTCCGCGTTGATCCCGGGCGATATTTCCCTGAGAGGTCTGGACAGCCTGTGCGTCCAGTTTTTGAGCACCCTTACTGCCATGAACCGGTTGTTCACCACAGGCGAGTTCAGTCCGGTGATCAGCAGCTTCTCGCCCTTGCCGGGATGGTCGTCCAGTTCCTGCAGAATGAAAAGAAGTTTGGAGTACTCTTGAAACTCCGGGCCCAGGCCTGAATTCGTGGTGGGTCTGCTCTTCATGACTTCCAGAGGAAGCCTCTCGGTGAACAGGTCTATCACTGGATCCACATATTCATCCTTATCCATGAGCCTCCAGCACTGAGCGTGGTATTTGTCGAAATCGTCCTTCATGAGTTCGAAAAGCTTCCCGGCGTAATCTATTTCCAGGCTGTCCGCCAGCCCGAAATGTCTGCCCTCCGTGACCGCCGCCATAGCGGCAGCCATGCATTCGGGCGAGTTAAGTATCTCTTCGCATCTTGCCCTGACGGAAGGCATCTCCGTCTTTTCCTCCGAATCCCTGTTCAGGATGCTCATGACCGTTTCGTACTCGTCCGCGTTGAGCTCCTGCTTTACCGCCTGATCCAGATACGAATTCAGTGCACCTTCAGCATCCTCCACCTCAGAGAGCCCCGGTACCGGACCCTCGTCAAGCAGTGCGTCCATTATATAGCTTACTGCATGAAACTCTTCGGGAGTTGGTTCTCCCCTCAGAACATCCAGCGCACCGGACTTGATCCATGCCGTAAGGCCGGAATACGCGGGCATGACATCGTTGTCCGTCCCCTCCATGAGGATCCAGTGACGGATCTCCGGGGTGTCCGGTTCCAGCTTTTCCAGAGCATGCACTCTGCCCCATCCTCTCACCTTCCTGATGAGGTCGAAGATCCTGGCGTTGCCGTCCTCCCAGTTCAGCATGTTCCACACGGCGAAGATCGTGAATTCATCGCTGAGGCCCAAGGTGGTGATGATCTCCTTGACGTCGTCAGGCTGGGACCTGAATATCTCGCAGACCTCGAGGCCGAACTTGACGGACTCTTTGTTTTCGGATTCCCTGATCAGGACGCGGGCGGTGTCGCAGATGTTCTTAAGCCTGAGTCTGATGGCGTTGGGATCGCCGGGATCCGGCTTATCATTGGGGTTCACTGCGTGAGCAACTATGTAGCGCTGCAGCTCGTCCACCACGGAGATGGCTCCGGCCATGCTGCCCAGTTTTTTGAAAGCCGCATCTGCGCCGGTCAGGTCCGCCTGATTCATGTAGTCCACAGCCAGCTCCATTACTGCCCTCTGCTCGCCCGTCAGGCCGCTGTGCTCCATGTGATAGAGATATATTCCATCCATGGCGCCGTCAGCAAATGGAATGTCCTGGTCGCTGTCCTTCGGCTTCGGCAGGGAAAAGTCTCCGGGAAGCCTGCCGTCAATTGCGTTGTCTTTGATTATGTTGTAAATAGAATTGGGGTTTGACATGATGTTCACCTCTCAGACTGCGCCTGCGGTCCGGGCCGCTGTGCAGTAATGACCTCTATATTCTGAACAGTTCCGTTTACAACTGTATTATCTCACATATCAGGCTATATTTGAAAGTATATTTTGACAAAACAAAAAACCGCCGAAGCGGTCTCTTGCGATATGCTTTCTGATGATCAATCTTTTGCGCACAGGAGGTCGTACGAGCCGTCCTCCCGGATTCTGTACACCTTTTCAAAAGACTTGGTGAAGACCGATTCCATGTTGAACCAGGGATCGGAGGGCGTGAAGACACAGCATGTCCCGCACGCGGACGAAAGCGAACGCGGCACGGGCTTCTGCCTGACGTCACCGTATTCTTTCATTTTTCTTTTGAAAACGTTTGAGTCGAACTGTGAATGGAAAGTAATCAGATACATCTCTATTTCTCTATGGTGATCACGTATTCATCGGGGGCATCGGCTGCCTTGATGGTAACCGTTGCGCCCTGGTTTTTTGCGAATCTCTCAACGTTGTTTTTGGCTGTGTTGTTGTCTACCAGCACCTCAACGTTGTTGTCCCTGGCCATGGCGTTTTTCGTCATGAGCACGGGCTGCGGGCATGCGCAGCCTCTTGCGTCTACTGTCTTCATTATCATGCACCTGCTTTCTTCTTATTGGATGCGATGTTCACACATGCTATCACTACGGTAACGATGAGACCGAGAATAACTGCGATATGTCCGTTGGGGGTGGAACCTTCACCGGAGGAAGCAAGTCCGAAGTTGTGGCAGAAAGCTGCTCCGACTGTCATGCCGATAACGGTGACGACGGAATCAACGTTGCCTTCTCCGGAAAGGATGAGCTGTCTCAGCGGGCAGCCTCCGAGAAGAACAGAAGCGAATCCTACCAGAAGCATTCCCAGGCAGTTCCAGACTCCATCGCTGTGAGCGATGGGCTGTCCCTCAAATCCAAGGTGGAACTTGCCTACGATCAGGTTCATCACGATGCAGGCTCCAATGAGTGAGGCGAATCCGATGAGAAGTGTGAAGTCCTTGAACATGATAGAATCTCTGATACCTGCGACCGTGCAGAATCTGGTCTTCTGGCAAAGAGCTCCGACGATGAGGCCTGCAGCCAGGGAGATTATGATGGGAGCATGCATTGATCCGGGACCCTCTGTCGAGAACATGAGGATCGTGGGAACGGCTACCAGCACGACCAGGAATACAACCTGCATTATCGGGAAGGCGTAGGCTTCACCTGTGGTCACTTTGTATGCTCTGTCAAGGGAGAATCCCTGATTGAGAGCGATGATGCCGCATCCGATACCGAGCGCGAATCCTACCAGACCGATGACAGCGTTGAGATCACCGCCGCCGATCCTGAGCATCATTCTTAAGGGGCAGCCCAGGAATACCGGGCACCGTGAGGTTCTCCTTAGGATACTTCAACACAGAGGAGGAAGTGGATTACATAGCGGACAGCATCTCGAAGATTCTGTGACGGCAAAACAAAACACCCCGCCCGAACTTCTTTTGGGACCCGGAGGGGTGTTTTTTGATTCTGTTTCAGACCTGCGGTCAATCGTTTTGCTCAGCGGCCTTCATGATGAGGCCCACGGTCCCGTCGCCGCTGCAGACACGGACACCGTAAAAGTCGCTGGTGAAGTCTCTCGCCTTATCGTAGACACCCACCCTGCGGCCGTAAAAATCAGTGGCGATGATCCTGTCGCCCTGATCATCCAGCCAGCCCAGCACTCTTCCGTAAAAATCCTTGATTGGCTCTCTCATGCCGTTGCCTCCTTTGGGTTATCTGTTCCTTCGATCTACTTTGATCCAGTCTGATCTTCCTCAGGCTTGATATCCATGAAGGCTGATGCCTGCCTCTCGAACATCCTCCTGTACAGAGTGGGTCTGGCGAACAGTGACTCATGATCGCCGGATTCCACCAGCTGACCGCCCCTGAACACGAATATCCGGTTGCTGGACCTGACGCTCTGCAGTCTGTGTGAGACATTTATGACAGTCTTCTTGCCATAGAAATTCTTTCGTATCTGCTGATTGAGTTCATACTCGATATTGGGATCAAGGGATGCGGTGGGCTCGTCAAGGATAAGCACGTCACTCTTGCGGAACACCGCGCGGGCCATGGCAAGACGCTGGGCCTCACCTCCCGATGGCGTGTACCCGTTGGGGTCGAAATCCCTGTATATCATGGTGTCCTTGCCCTTCTCCAGGCTGTCCACCTTGTCGGTGATGTTGACGAATCTAAGAGCTTCATCCACCCGCTCCTCGTCAGGCTGGTCTCCCCCCTCGCCCAGAGTTATGTTGTCGCGCAGCGAGAACGCCATGAGCTGATAATCCTGGAACACGCTGGCAAAATGTTTTGCGTATTCACTGCGGCTGATCCTGGATACATCCACTCCGTTTATGGTGATCTTGCCCTCCGTAGGCTCATAGAGCCTTAAGAGCAGTTTGATGAACGTGCTCTTGCCCGCACCGTTTTCACCCACGATGGATACGATGTCGCCTTTCTTTATCTCGCAGTTCACGTGAGAAATGGCGTAATACTCCGCGTTTGGATAATGGAAGCTGACGTCATTGAATGCGATGGTCATCTCCCCGCTCACATCGGGCATCGGGATGGCCTCGTCCTCAGGGATGGCATCCTCGTCGCTTATGTAGTAGTACTCCTTGAAAGCTTTGTAATACTCGTTGTACTGGTATATCTGAGCGATGCCTCCAACCAGACCGCCAAGGCCTGCCGCGAATCCTTCCACACTGGAAAGATATAGCATGAAATTGCCTACTTCCATTCCGACGGAAAATGCTCTGCTTATCAGATACAAATATGTGACGACCCTTTGCACCAGACTTACCAGAAGCGTGAGAAGACCGTACTTGATGCTGTAGCTGGCAAGTCTCTCATAAAACCTCTGTAATATATTCAACTGTCCCTCATATCTTGATGAGACCCAGTCTGAGCAGTCGTTGGAGCGTATCTCCTTGCCGTATTTGAAGTGCTGAGTCAGAAGAGTGAAATAGCTGGCCCGCCGTTCCTGCGAGGCCTTTTCTATATTTATCTCAATAGTCTTGTGGTTCAGCTTGTAGCTGATCAGTATACTTACAGCTGTAAGAACTGCCGTAAGAACGATCAGGAGAGTGCTGATCTCAGAGAGGATCACTGCGTATAATACCATGCTGATCACAGTCCCGGTGATCCCAAAGGCTCTCTCCAACATGACTCCGAAGCCCGCCCCTCCGGTCGATATAAATTCATCCGCTTTGGATTTGAGATTAAGAAAATCCGCAGTCTCTGTTCTCTCGTATCTGACAGACATGATCCTCTCTGAAAGATCCAGCCGGAAGAATTTGAAAACGATGGTTTTAGCCACCAGTTCTTTGGCCTGCAGCACAGTCTGCAGAAATCCGGTGACCAGTATCGCTCCTACCAAAAGAGCCAGGAAATATGCTCCCCTCTCGAAGCTTTTCTCCTCAAAGACTGCATTCAGAATATTCTTTGAAAGGATCATCGGTATAAAAGTCGCGGCAATGGATACGATCTGCTCAAAAAGCAATAGAAAAATATACCAGCGGTTATACCGCCAGCATACTTTAAATATGAACCCAACGCCCTCAAAGGCCAGGAGTTTACTTTTACTGTCCTTTTCCTCTTTCATATGTGATATGATGGGTCCTTCCAATCAAATAATTAAAAACGTTCTACGGGGTCACGCCTTATTATTCTGTAAAGCGGCCTCAGCTTCCTGAATCCTTGCAAGACCCTTTATGGCCTCTATGACCTGGCCTTTATAACGTTCGCAGTCTTTTGGCGATAGCCTGAAGGTTTCTCCCGTATTCAGGTAGAATTGGCCCAGACAGGCACAGCATGTAGTATTGATAAAGCAATCCATGCATTCCTGGTGGTTATACTTGTAACAAAAGCTCATCAGCCGATCCAAGGTCTCTACGTACTGCCTGCTGTGCAAAACATCTTCGTCGAACACATTTCCCATCCGCAGCTCGTCCAAATCCAACAGCATGAAACATGGATAGATGTCTCCCTTGGTGCTTACGGCCAACGTCGCTGTTCCTGCGCCGCAGAAATAATCGTTGGGCATCTCGTCCTTCTTTTTTAGCTTTTGAAGTTCAGATAGGGCAGATGCATGACACCAGATAGGCGAGCCGGGGTCTTGAGCCGCACGATCAGCCACTTCAGAGACTGATTGCGGGAATACTTCCGTATTCTTCAATGCAAAGTCACACTGGTCGGTTCCACCCGCAGGAGCGACATGAACACCCGCTTTGGGAAACATCTCATGTATATAGTCATAGACATCCAGCACAGATAATCCGGCGTCCTTATGATACTGAGAATATGTTGCTTCTATGCTGAAATCTCCATCCAGGGCATCCTGCAAAAAATGCATTTTTTCCAGGATCACCTCACTTGCCCCTGTTCCATTGGGAAAAACCCGCAGCCTATCATTTATCTCAGGCATCCCGTCAAAACTTACAGTAACTGATAATCTGTATTTTTTTACCAGCTCAATGAAGCGATCATTGATCAGGGTCCCGTTAGTCACAAGCCCGATATCAGTATATATCTCACGCGCATCGTCGATCTCTCTGATCTTTCGGCATGCACGGTCCATCATGTCCAGATTCATCAATGGTTCACCTCCAAAGAGCTGAACCATATCTATCCCGTCGTACTCGCTGTAAAACAGTTCCAGAATACGGTCGAGAGTTACCGCCCCCATAATATCTTTAGTCGTACGATATGAACCACCGTTCGCGTAGCAGTATACGCAGCGCAAATTACAGTCATTGGCCAGATGGATCACCAAACGGGGCAAAAAATTTCCTTTTTTTTCTTCGCCATCAGACATGCCCTTCTTTTTCGGTTTGTACACCATCTTATCAAGGTAATCGTCATAGGTGGCGTCATCTATATGATACGACTCAATGATCTGAGTCCTGTCATATTTGCTGAAATCTTCTATCAGATCCTTCATCTCCCCATCAACGAAAAAGAATCTCTGCGTCTCAGGGAAATATGCAATTTCCCGTCCATCATCGGTTGGGATATACTTTACTCTTATCCCCATATTCTTCACTCCTTTAAGCGGATTTCCGTGGGTAGCTAAAGTTCAACACAAATAACTGGGATGTTCTCTCAGTCTTCCGTTCATGATTTAGGGTAATTTTTCAGAAACGCAGTCGTCACCGATATATACCCTGCGCTTTTCACATTCAACTGAATGGATTCCGATAAACGGTCTGGGCTCCGGGCAGCCGTTCCCTTCTCCGATGGGATCAGGGGTGCATCCTATTGGATTTTGCTCCCCGAGTGCAACGCAATACTTGGGATCATTTATGTCATTTCCTCTGACATGAACTCCAGTTGCGCCAACAACGTTGGCACCTATCTCATTAAATAACATGTTGAGTCCTCCAATCCTGGATAATTCTAAAGTATTCTTCTTTTCCCACGAAAATCCACAAAAGGAAATCAGTCACGCCAATGCCAGGCTGAAAAAGCGGCATCGGCTTCATGAAACGCAAAAGACGGCGCCACAGTCTGTTGATTGCATTTTTGTAATCTGACAATAGTATTTTATTATATT
Organism: uncultured Peptostreptococcaceae bacterium; assembly: GCA_905235115.1. GTDB lineage: Bacteria > Bacillota > Clostridia > Peptostreptococcales > Anaerovoracaceae > RUG754. The sequence continues at coordinate 27,520 of CAJOKT010000029.1, read as the reverse complement.
GCACGCTTTTTCGCAACAGAAATTGTTCCGGGTATATAAATAACCCCGAAAGTCCGCTTGCAGGCTTCCGGGGTCTTGTCGTGCTTTCCTATTCCTCTTCAAAGACCAGATCCTCGAAGCTGTAGACCTGGTCGTACAGGGCCTTGTCTTTCCCATAGTAGAAGGCCCACTCCTTGTCGCCGTAGCAGAAGTGCCACCACTCCCCGTCATAAGGGGCAAAGCCCTCCGCCATCATGGCCTCTCTCAGGATTCTGCGGTTGGTCTTGGCCTCCTCCGAGATATCATCTCTGTCGTAGTAGATCAGGTCCGTGGTCAGGTCGTCCAGGGCCGTGCCGAAATCCAGAGTGCCGCCTTTCGATGAATCATAGATGGCCACGTCCACCGCTCCGCCGGTGGGGTGTCCCGCAACCGTCGGGTTGGCTATCCTCTCGTGGATTCTCTCGTAGAGCTCCATCTCATCGTCGAACTGGTCCCTGAACTCCTCCATGATCTCCTCAAAAATCGCCTGCTGCACCTTCATCTCCCTGAAAGCGTAGCCCACCCAGAGCTTGTAGTTGGGATCGATGGCCTGAAGGCGCCTTGCGACGTTCACAAGCTTCTCAGCCACGGTCTTTCTCACAGCCAGGGACGGGCAGCCTCCGGTCATCATCATGCCATCGGCGTATCTTCCGAAGATGTACTCGCCTTCAGCGGGAATAAAAACGAATTTCTCTTTGTCAGTCTCCGGGTCCACCCCGTTGACCTTAAGAAGATCTGCATATTTTACAAAATTATTGGTTGCCATGGTTCCTCCTCAGTGTATGTCATCGCGCTCTTCAGATCTTAAGTTCGAACAGAGCCGATCTGCAGCCGTTTATGATCAAAAGCTTTTGCCAGCCCGGTAATTCATCGTTTGTCTCGGTTTTTTGCATGATCTCCGTTATGCCGACCGCGTCGCCGTCCACGAAACACCTGTCGATCTTCCTGAGTTCGTTTATGGTGATCTCCGCCTTCTTGTCGGCCTCGCCGGTCTCCTCCCTGAAGATCGTCTCTGGCCTGTCGCCGAAGAAGTCACGGTAGCGGTCGATCTTGTCCTCGTCCAGAAGGTAGTTCCTGACCGCTCGTCCGAACATCTCCTTTCTGTCCTGCAGGGTCTCCCTGTCCCTTTGCATCTCCCTCCTTGTCGCGCGTATCTTGGACTTAAGGAAGGACGTCCCCTTGATGAACACCGCGTAATCCTCAAACACGGAGGGGTCATCGAAATAGAGATAGATCCATATACCGTCCAGGATGAACTTCCTGTCCCTGTGCTTGCCGGCATAGTCCATGGCGAAGCTGACGAAGTCCAGGAATACTTTGTCCTCGTACTCCTCCTTGGGTATGCTGTTTCTCTCGTCGACGCCGATATAGTACCCTGCTCCTTCCCCGTTGAAGAAGCTGTAGATCATGTCTGAATAGTCCTTCAGTTCATCCATGGTGAAGTGGTCCCTGGTGAGCAGCAGGTCATCCAGTTCGATGTGATCTATGTCGTCGCCCTCAAGGGTCCTGGCCATCATGGATTTGCCGCTCCCGGAATGGCCGAGAATGAAGCAGATGTTGGTATCGCCCGCATTGAAGCTGTCTTCCCTATAGTAGAGATCCGGTTCCGTTGCGGCATACTTTTCGCCGGGAAGGTGCAGTTCCCCGAAGCTGTCGTTTTCGGCCTTCAGCCTGTCTCTGACGAGGACATACATCTCCGTCACACTGTGGCCCAGGAATTCGCCGGAATAGTAGTTGGAGAACCGCTTCTGCTTCATCGAAAGGGCTCTGTACCTGCCGAAGGCCCTGTTGAGTTCCCTCTGCGAAGCTATGTCTTCGGTTATTATGGCAAGTGACGGGTCACGAAGGGCCTGCTCAAGTTCCGTGTGTTTTTCCATGGTCATCCTTTCATAATTCATCTGGCGATAATCAGCCTGCCTTCCTGTGTGAGCTCCTGTATTTCCATCCCCTTACGCGCGGGCCGGGGCAGCTGTTTCACTTCATTTTGCCTAAAGTATACCTATGCGTATGATATATTATATCACGCCTCATGACCCCTGAAAAAGAAAATAAACCAGTCGGAACGAATAATTGACACGCGATCAATACGGCAGTTTCAAACAAAAACCCCGGAGTCAACTACAGTCTCCAGGGGCCTTGGCTTATTATTTCAGCTGCATTATCCAGCGTTTGATCCGGTCGGCGGTCTCCCCTTCAGCGGTGTCACCATACCGGTCCATTTTGATTATGGGTTATATCAGATCAAAAATTGAGTCGAACACCCACCCCAGAAAAGCGAAGACTACAAAGGCTGCAACCATCCAAACGGTAAAATACCTTATGGACAGCTTCAGTTTCGTTTTCATCAGCTGCGGGACAAAGATGGCCAGTATGACCGCAAGATAGATTCGTACCCCGTAACCGGGCGCGTCTTCAGGAAACATGAATATAAGCAATCCCATAAGGGAGCCTACTATCAAGCCTCCCCATTTCCCCGCAGGGTCAACGGAAAGATCTATCTCCTCATCGTCTTCCGGATCATCCTCACCATATACTCTGGGGCTTTCATATATGCCGTTCCTGTTTTCATTATCAGGGTCCACGCCGGCTATCGGTTTCCGGCTCAAAGCATCTGAAACCTTTCTGATCAGGTCTGTCAGATTAAAAATCATCTTTGATCTCCTATTGCTTTGATCATTATATCTATCGCAGGTTTTGCCTCAGGGATGGGGAAAAGAGGATACACATGATTCATACCCTCGCCCACATTGAGAGTACATCCTTCCTGTCCCCTTATTTTCTCAAAAAATTCCGTAATGTCGGCATAGAATATCTCTCTCGTTCCCACAAACATAGTGACATTTCTCAGCACAGAAGTGTTTCCAAACGTCGGACTGACTCTGTAATCTGTCATATCCAGTTCGCCGCTCCAGTATCGTCCGCAAACCCTCAGCGTCGGTGCATAAAGGAAGGGATCCTTCTTTTGGAATTTATCTATTTCCGGATTGCATGTTCTGATATCTACCCATGGGGACATAACAATGGTGCTGTCAGGAAGTTTCAATCCCTTCTCAGCCCAGTACATTTCCAGTCCAAGGGCCAGGCCTCCGCCGGAAGAGTCTCCCATGATAATGATTTCCTTGGCTTTAATGCCTGAATACAGTTCCGTAATAAGATCAAAGGACTTAAGACAGTCGCTGTACTGAAGAAGCGGATACAGCGGAACTATGAATTCGGCATCTGTTGCTTCGCACAGAGTATTGATAAGTTTCCAGTGGGAGGGATCGATATTGCTCCTGTATGCCCCTCCGTGAAGGTATATAACTGTCTTTCCGGATGCTGAGCCTTCATTCAGATAAAAGGTTTTCATTCCATTTATCTTCTCTTCTCTGATGCTTTTGGTAATTTTAACGCTGTCCGGAATGAAGTATTCCGGTTCAGGTTCGGCTTTTGCCTGTTCAAAAGCCTTTATTACCTCCTCATCAGACTTATGCGGATTATTCTTTTTCAGATATATGCCCACAAGAATGGCTGCTAAAGATCTGGCCATGATGCACTCCATATTCAGTAATATGCCGCCCCTATAACTGATTTCAGAGGGGCGGCATAGATTATAAAAGCAAAATATTTAAGGTCTTCTTTGATCAGAATGCCAGTCCCATTGAGCAAAGCAGGGTCGCAAATATGGTTCCGAGGCCGGTGATAAGAACAGTCTCAACGAATACATATTTGTAAACCATCTTGTGGTCAACGCAGAATACCTGGAATCCATTCATGATAGCTGCGCTGTGAGGCAGTGAGTCGAAGACTCCTGTTGTCATTACGCTCAGACGGTGGAGAACTGCGGGGTTCCATCCGCTGGCAAGGAACGTTGAACCAAGCTGGCTGAGTACGATCTGCAGTCCGCCTGCTGCAGTAGCTGTGATACCGCAGGCAATACTGATAGATCCAACCATGATCCAAAGTGTTGAAGCGCTGTCGGATGCGGTCGTGATCACCTGGCTCAGACTCTGGAGAAGCCATGTGTAGAACGGTGTAGCAGAAACAACTGCGCCAAAACCTACGATCGCGCAGAAGTTGGCAACTACAGAAAGTCCAACAGGAACTGCTCTCTCGATGCTTCCAAGGATCTGCTTAGGCTTGTATGTCTTGAAGTGGAAGATCATAACTGCAAGACATCCGACGAGCATTGAAAGTGAGGGGGAAACACCAAGGTTCAGAACTACGAACATGATGATCAGCGGAAGAAGAGCAATGAACAGATTAAAGGGCTGCTCTTTCTCCCATTCCTTCTGATGTTCACCTTCAGGATAGCGCTGGTCAAGCTTTGTACCTGTGGGGAAGAATCCCTCTCCTGTAGCCATGGTCTTCTTAACTTCATACCAGGTATAAACTATGGTCAGGACCATGCAGAATGCGAATGTGATAAGCGTAATGCCCGGGAGAGACATCGTGCTTGTTCCGAAATATTCCATGGGTATGATGTTATTGACCTGAGCAATGCCGGGAACAAAGCAAGCTACTGTACTTCCACCGCCCCAGATGCTCAGATATGCCAGATGCCAGGGAATATTCATTCTCTTGAACAGGTCACGGGCTATACCGGTGAGCATGAATACATATACGATAGCGTTTACTCCTCCGATAATGAGTATAGCCTGGATGATGCCCAGAGCAAGAACCGCAGCAAATGCACGGGTAACATCGGTCTTGGCTCTGTCTACAAGTTTCATTATCTTAACAGCTATAACGGTGGTTGCTCCTGACTCACTCAGGAGGAAGGAGAACAATGTACTTGTCATGAACAGGAGCATATAGGTCTTAACATATTCTGCGAATCCTGCCATGAATGTGGTTGTTATTCCGCTCCAGGCACCTTGTCCTGAAAACAGCAGAACGATCACGCTGGCAAGAATAGAATACAGTATGATATTGATTCTCTTATATGCCAGAATAATCAGGACGGCGATACCTAAAAGTATGCCGACAAGGCTTAATATTTCTGTTGTGCCCATAAAAGTTTTCCTTTCTTTTTCGTAAACGATAACTGCATAAAAACATAGATAATGTCGAATCGCGCCATTTTTTCAGGAATGGCACATTTTCAGAGAAGATCTTTCACCTCCAAATACCGGAATAATCTGCCGTACTATAACAATCAATCATAACTATCAATATAATAACATCCTGAAAGATACCTCCCATCATCCCCTGTGGTCTATTTACGGTATGGTTATTGTCTGAAAAAGGTCTATAAGTGCTAATAAAGTACTACTAATCCCCTTGCTATAGTACTTTTTGGATCAATCACAGTCAGTGCATCAGAAGATCATATAATTCATTTGCACTTATATTGTTCATATATCGGGAGATATCGATCTCTTCCAGAACACCCAAAAGGCTCTCGTCAAGCTTTGCTCCCCGGAGGCTCTCCTCAAGCTCGCATATTTCTCCGTTCCCGAAAAAATCTCCGTAGAATTTTACCTCTTTTATTCTGCTGGATTCTGCCTTCATGAATACCGTTATAAGTCCTCCGGGATACTTTTTTTCCTTTCTCATGTCGTATTCCGGGGATTCCCCATAGTTCCAGTCCCACGTTGCATACTTGGAATCTCTCAGCTTTTCAATCTCACGAAGATCATCATCGCTGAGAACGGCAGTTCTGATATCGTCATCGGTGAATATCTCCTTTTTCAGGAGTTCCTTAAATTCATCCATGCTTACGTCTCTCTTCAGGTGTCTGTCTATGGTAGTTACCCTGCTTCTTACAGATTTCATGGCCTTTGACTCAAGTTTAGCTTCCCTTACCTGAAGTGCCTTGGAAACAACGCTGAGATCTGTGCTCAGCATGATACATCCATGGTGCATTACCCTGCCCTTTTTCATGTACTGTGAGTTTCCCGAAAACTTTGCCCCGTCTATGGTGATGTCATTTCTTCCTGTAAATTCAGCCTTTACTCCCAGAGAATTCAACACATTGATTACCGGTATCACAAATTTTTTGAAATTAAAATTGTCAATTTCTTCCTTATCAGTTATAAAAGTGAAGTTCAGATTGCCCATGTCATGGTAAACTGCCCCTCCTCCTGAAAGTCTCCTCGCCACTTTTACGCCATGTTCTTCCACATATTGCTGATTGACTTCCTCGGCAGTATTCTGATACTTTCCTACAACTATCGTGTTATCATTCTGCCAAAGCAAAAAATAAGATTCGCTCCGATCCATTTTTTCAAAGAAATATTCTTCAAGTGCCAGGTTATAGTATGGATCGTTTACTGTCGATTCAAAAAAAACCATATTTTACCTCCAGTCGCATTCACATATCACAGGCCTTAGTCTATTTCAAATGACATCCCGCTTTCATCGCACATTACACATGTGTCAAATTCCGGACCGAGCCTTGCCAGGTTGCGCTTGGCCAGTTTTGCCATATGGTATCTGTCATCTTCCGGCAGAGGCAGATGACACAAGAGAGTCATTTTAGCATCAATAGCTTTTATAAATCTTCTTCCCTTCTCCTGATTGATCTTGACGAAGTTCAAAACAAGACAATCTATCTTTTTCCCATTAACTGCTCCTGATACAGCATCCATAGTCTCATCATCCGTATCAGCATCCCCCAGGAACAGGATGTTTATACCTTCCGTTATAAACTCTGCAAAATAACTGAAATGAACTGTATCGCCGATCTTATCATCTCCGTCATGGCGGGTCGGGATCGCAGTTATTGCGATGCTTTCATCCTCCATCAGCCTGCCTCCGTTTTCAGGCACCGCTATATGCTTTTCAAATACATCGTCCTCTGATCCTCCCGAAGTATCCTGAGGCAGGATCAGGACAGCATTCCGATTTTCATATTCTGACAATCTTGCTTTGGTGCAGTGATCCTGATGGTAGTGAGTCACAAGTACGATATCAATGTCAGAAAAATCGCCTTTTTTCTCCAGGATTTCCTTATAGACATCTTCGGGAATATCGCTGTAAGGTAAATCATATATTTGATAGAAGGAATCTATCAGCATGGAATGTTTTGCGTTTTTTATCAAAAAAGCCGTATTGGCCAGGTATTTAATGTTAATTGCCATATTGTGGTGTTGATTCTGTACAATTACTCTATTGTGTTATTGAACAAATTATGATAGAATAGATCGATTAAAAATCGTCAATTTTTATGATTTTATAGGAGGCCGTATAATGTCTCTCCCTATGATCAAACATCTTAATCAGGATGACATGCTGAATCTCCTGAAATTTTCTTCCGCCTTATGTGACAGCTATGATGACTTCATCAACGCCACTTTGCGAAGTCTGGATGATTGCTTTGGTCTTTCGATATCCACTTATACCATCTTTGGATATGACAAAAGTGGTAATGTGCGTATCCTGAATAATTACAGCAACTTTTTTACTCCCTTGGATCTTGAGTTCTACGAGACCGAAGGCTTCAAAACAGATGCATCTTTTTTAAACAGCAAGATCGATTTTGCAAGGAATTCCGGCAAGTATGCCTTCGTCACTGAGTATTCCAAGGATTCATCCAATCCGTATTCCTTGAGAATGCGAAAATCAGGCATCAAATACCAGATCAGGCTGGGAGCGCATAAACGTGGCGTAACACCTCTTCATGTCCTTTCGGTATATCTTCCTGACAATGCTCCGCCTCCGGGAGAATATCAAATGGAGCTTTTCAGTTTGATCGGCAAGATATTCAGCGAACATGTGGGCAATTACAAGCGTGTCCAGCTCAGCAGCATGATCTGCCGATTCCTCTCCCGCGGCATGGAAACCGATGATGCGGGCGTTGCGTTATATGAGCCTTTAAATAATATCCTGGAATACAACCGTATCTTTAAACAGCAGTGCAACACAGAAAACATACGATCGGTGCTGGACAATATCATTAACGAAGTGAGATCCGATATTTCCATAAATAAAACAGTTTCTGCGATGAGAGGCTCCACAGTTTTCACTGTCCAGGAACTGTTGGATTCGGACATGAAAGGTATATCCTACTATGTATTCCGAACACAGCCTGCAGATACATCAAGTACGTCCGCAAACAAGCCTTTGCTGAAACCGCAGTATCTGAAAACGGGGCTGACTTTCAGAGAGATCGAGGTGGTTTCTCTGATAGAAAAGGGGTTCAGCAATCAGGAGATATCTGATAAACTGGTGATCTCCATGTCAACCGTAAAAACTCATGTTAAAAATATTTTTTCCAAATATAATGTGCGGTCCCGCACCGAACTTATTATGATACTTCAGGAGGAAGAAGCATAAGCTTCTTCCTCTTTTACAGATCATCCTTTATGTACGCTGACTTTATGTACATCATGTGCTGCCTCAAGTATGGCCTCTCCCATAGTGGGATGCGGGAAGATACTCTCACCAAGCTGTTTTGCTGTGATCCCGAACTGGACCGCCAAAGTGATCGCTTCCAGAAGTTCCGTTGCATGGCTGCCCACAACCGTACCTCCGATGATCACGTCATTTTCATCGGTTATTATCTTGGCAAATCCATCTGTATGCCCTGATGCTTTAGCCTTGCCGAGAGCCATCATGTCAAATCTTCCCACAGATATTTCAAGTCCTTTTTCAGCGGCTTCACTTTCGGTAATGCCTACGCCGGCCACTTCCGGGCTGGTGTATATACATCTGGGTACGGCCCTGAAATCGGTTTTCCTTGGTTCTCCAAGCATATGATCCACTGCGACAAAAGCTTCATATGATGCCACATGCGCCAGCTGAATAGTCGGAACCACATCTCCTATTGCGTATATGTCAGGGTCAGCAGTCTGTGTGAATTCATTTATTTTGATATAGCCCCTTTCGTTAAGTTCAACACCTGTGTTTTCAAGGCCCAGATCCTGAGTAACAGGTCTTCTGCCTATACTTACAAGCACAAGTTCTGCGGTAAATTCGCTCCCGTCGGACAAGGTTACGGTTACATCGTCCGGACCTTTTTCGACCTTTTCTACTCCTTTTCCGCAGGCTACCTTGATCTTGTCCTTTCTGAACTGCTTCTCCAATGGTCTGATGGTGTCCTTATCTTCATTGGGCAGGATGTGGGGCATCATTTCCAGTACGGTAACTTCAGTACCCATCCTGGCCATGAACTGTGCTATTTCACATCCTATAACTCCGCCGCCTATGATTATTATCGACCCCGGCTGCTCTTCCATGCTCAGGACCTCATCACTTGTTATGACTTTTTCTCCATCATATCCGAATGCTTTCGGGGCTGATGGGGCGGAACCCGTCGCGATGATGATCTTATCAGACTCGATGATCTCTGTGCCGCCTTCATTCAAGGCAACCTCAACATGCTTTGAGTCCGCTATCCTTCCAACGCCTTCAACTACTCTGACATTATTCGCGTTCATCAGATACTGTACGCCTCCGTTAAGGGCGGCGACCACCTGGTCCTTCCTGCTGTAAGCGGCGTGAAAATCTGCAACCGTTCCCTCAGGTACTGTGATCCCGAAATTACCTGCTTCGCGTATCGCGGCCAGATTATCTGAAACAGCCAGAAGTGCTTTGGTCGGTATGCAGCCTCTGTTAAGGCACGTGCCTCCCAACTTGCCCTTCTCCACCAATGTGACCTCAACTCCGCGTTTAGCAGCGTATAATGCAGCCTCGTATCCACCCGGACCTGCTCCGATTACGGTTAACTTCATATGGTACACCTCCTTAAATCAAGTGATATTTCCTGGCTTCCTGTCTCAGTTCTTCTCTGAAATCAGGATGCGCTATGTTAATGAGCAACTGTGCGCGTTCATAAAGATGCTCCTCTCAATGGAGCCACTCCGAATTCCGTAACGATATAATCAGTATCTGATCTTAAAAGAGAGATCATTGTGCCTGCCGGATGGACGCCGAGTATCGTGGATCTGCGCTCTCTTTCTCCGGCCTTGTTCTTGACCATGGCTGTAGAGTGAAGCGCTATTACGGACTTACCTCCCTGAGAGGCTTTAGCTCCGACCGCGGTTTCTGACTGCCCGCCTATGCCGCTTATCTGTAATGTGCCAACCGCCTCAGAAGCGCATTGTCCGGCGAGATCCACCTGAAGAGTTGTATTGACTGAAACCATTTTATAGTTCCTGCTGATTATGTCCGGATTATTGACGTCTTCCGTGCGAAGATGGAGCACTCCGACATTGTCGTCAAGGAAATCATAAGTCTCCTTGCTTCCAAAAGAGAATGTAGTGATCATCTGATCTCTATAAAGAGTCTTTCTATGGTTGGTAATTACACCTTCTTTATAAAGATGCACCAGACCGTCATTGAGCATTTCAGTATGCACACCGAGGTCCTTTTTATTTATAAGCGCCTTTGCTACTGCATTGGGTATGCCGCCGATACCGAGCTGAAGCGTGGACCCGTCTTCAATAAGTTCAGCTATGTTTTCTCCTATGATCAGATCCGTCTCATCCGGTTCCCTTGAAGGAAGGTATATGACCTTATTGTTGCCCTGGAATACATAATCTGCTTCACTTACATGAATATACGAATCTCCGAAGGTGCGGGGCAGATTCTCATTGACTTCCAGTATCACTATGTCGGCCCAATAGACCATATCTCTTACAGACATTCCGACTGTACTGGTGGAAAAGTATCCCTGTTTATCCATTGGAGTTACAGATATCACGAATACCTTTCTTACCTGACCGCGTATGCTGTGATAATACTCTTTGCCGGTAAAACTGTGACGCAAATGTGTCGGAACATAACTCATGTTGCCGGCGATCTGAGCATCTTTGCAGAAGCGTCCGAAAAAGCAGCTTTCATTCGAAAGCACACCTTCATAACCCGGGTCGCTGTAAAAATCATAGGGTATAGAATTAAGGAAATTGACAATTTTTACATTCTCCGCTCTTCCTTTAAGAGATGCTAAGTTTGATAAAAATGTCTGAGGCTCTCCGGATGCCCCGTAAGTGTATATATAATCGTTGCTTTGTATTACATCAACGGCTTCTTCCAAACTGACTGTTTTCTCTCGCAGTAATTCCTTTATATCCATCAAATCGTTCCTCCGTCTGTTATCTCAGCCATGGCCTGGCCGCAAGAGAAAACGGCCGGATCTCCCGGCCGTTTTCCTGCAAACCGCCTATGGATGCATCAATATCTTGATCTTTGTGGGATCCTTGAGTGAAAATGCTTCTTCGCAATCATCAAATTTGAACTTGTGACTTACAAGCGGTTCAACCTGGATGCGTCCTGTCGCGATAAGGTTGATAGCCTTAGGCCATGTGAACACATTATGAGCAAAAGCATTCTGGAGCGTCTGTTCCTTCATGAAGGATATCAGCATGCGATCGAGCTTGTAACCGTCCGCGGGAGGAGTTCCAACCAACATGACCTGACCGTTGAAGCCGGTCATAAGGATCGCCTGATCTATGCACTTCGGGTTGGATGTGCAGTCGAACGTTACATTGACGCCGCGGCCGCCTGTCATCTGAAGCACAGTTGATGTCACGTCCATCTTGTCGTTCTCGAATACGAAGTCTGCGCCAAGTTTCTTTGCAAGCTCCAGTTTGCCTGAAGCCGCAGATACATCTACTATGCCTACCGTCGCTCCTGTCAGCTTGGCGAACTGCATGACCAGAAGTCCGATAGGACCTGCTCCCATGACCATTACAACGTCTGTCGGCGTGATCTTGGCTCTCTCGAATACCGCGTGGCAAGCTACTGCCGCAGGCTCGATCAGAGCACCTGCCTCGAAGGACATGTTGTCGGGAAGCTTGAACATGTAGGATTCTTCATGGACGATGTATTCCGCCATGGCGCCGTCGCACTCGTAACCGATGCTCTTGGCAGTGGCGCATCCTCCGATAAAGCCTCCGATGCAAAGCAGGCAGCGGCCGCAGAAACCTGTGAGTCCGCCCGTGGTGACACGATCGCCTACCTTTATGCCGGTTACTTCAGGTCCTACCTCAACTACAGTGCCGCTGTACTCATGTCCCAGGGTCACCGGGACCGGAAGGGGCGCCTTAGGGGGTTCAAGGCCATGATTTACGATGTGATCGTCTGTGCCGCAGATGCCGCAGTATTCAACTTTGATCTTGACGTCATTCGGCCTTACGATCTGAGGCTCGGGTATGTCCACACAGGAAACGAATCCGATGCCGTGATCCATTTTTCTTACTGCTTTCATGACTGATCTCCTTTTAAAGTCCCAGTGCTTTCTTCATTCCTGCTTTTAACTCGTCCTTATTGGGAACCACGTAATCCTCGAGTTTATTAAAAGGAATAACGATGTTCTTTCCGCATACGCTGACCGGGTTGTTCTTGAGTTCTGTGCCCAGTTCCTCAACAGCCCATGTTATGATCTGGCTGCCGAAGCCGCCTCTCTCGGGAGCATCATGGGAAACAAGGAGCCTTCCTGTCTTTCTGAGAGACTTGAACATAGCTTCCTTGTCGAACGGGATAAGAACTCTCGGATCTATGATCTCGATCGTCTTGCCGGTCTCGGCTTCAACTTCCTGAGCTGCAACCTGAGCTACTGCCAGTGAACGCTGATAAGCCACTACTGTAAGGTCGTTGCCTTCCTTAACGATCTTGGCTGCGTTTGTGAGAGCCGGAACATCTTCAGGCGCCAATGTGTCAGGAACATCTTCCTTTCCCATCATCAGGCCTCTGTGCCAGATAAAGAGTACGGGGTCATCGTCTCTGATCGAAGCTCTGAGGAATGCGCGTACATCGCTGGGAGTTGACGGAGCCACGATCTTAAGACCGGGAACGTTTGCATACCAGGATTCTACGCTCTGAGAGTGGTGGGCTCCGCTGCCTGCTCCTACGCCCTGGGGAAGGATGAAGGTGATGGGCAGGGAGTTTTTGCCCTGTGCGTTGTAACGGAACTTGGCTGCAACGTCAACGATGGCCTCAAATGCCAGAGTTGAGAAGTCAGCGTACATGATCTCTACGACAGGTCTGTAACCCATCATTGCTGCTCCGCAAGCAAAAAGGCTGTATCCGGCCTCTTCCATGGGCATCTGGAGAACTCTTCCTCCGATAGTAGTCTGTCCGTCACCATACATCTGCTGGAGACCTGAGAAGGTCTTCCAAATACCGCCGTAGGGGCCGATGTCTTCGCCTACGCAAATAATTTTATCGTCCCTTGCCATTTCCTCATAAAGGGCTAAGGCGTGGGCTCTAAGAAGGATCATTTCTGACATTAGATCTCACCTCCTGCATTGTTTGAATAGAGTCTGTTGTAGTCCAAAACAGATTCACGGGTAGGAAGCGGCTGCTTCAAATTGTAGTCGAATGCATCTTCGATCTCTTTGGCCATTTCAGCCTTGATCTCTTTGATGTATTCATCATCAGCATAACCAAGATCCTTCAGCTTCTTCTCGTGGATGAGAAGCGGATCGATCTCGTCAAGGTGCTGCAGATAACTTGTGTCACGATACATTTCCTGCGGATCTCCCAGGAAGTGAGCTTCCCAGCGGGTAGTCTTGACTTCCACCATGTTGGGGATGCACTCCTGTGCAAGTTTGAAGCCGTTGATAACTGCCTCTGTTACTGCGCAGATGTCGTTTCCGTCGACCGTAACGGCCTGCATTCCGAATCCCTTTGCTCTGTCTGCAAGGTTATCCGTAGGCCACTGCTTGGAGACCGGTGTGGACATTGCCCATCCGTTGTTCTCAATGAAGAAGAGGATCGGAAGCTTGTAGAGCATAGCGATATTAAGTGCTTCGAATGTGGGGCCTTCGCTGGCAGCCCCGTCACCATAAGGTGCAAGAACTACTGTGTCATTTGTACGGCCCTGCTGTTTGATTGCCCAGGCCACGCCGTCAAGGATTCCCCATGTTCCGCCTAATCCTCCGGTTGCGGGGATAAGGCCTTTTTCAATGTCAGTGAGGTGATACTCACCTGAGATGCCGTCGTTGGCACCGCTGGTGCGGCCGAGTATCTCGCCGATGAACGGTGAGAATCCGACCTTATAAGCCATAAGGGTCTGTCCGCGGTGAGTTCCGGTGTTGTAAATATTGAGTCCGGTGATCTTAGCCGCGGAAATAATGCCTGAGGTTATAGCCTCCTGTCCAAGGCAGGGATGGATAGCTCCGGAGATCTTGCCGCTTGCGATATACTCCTTCATCAGTTCACCGAGAACTCTGGAGCGGGCAAGTTCGGAATACATATCCAGCATTTGCTGTTTTGTAAAGTCCATTCTTTTCCTCCTTACTAACTGTATGTTGTGCTTTTACAGACCCATAAAGTCTGCAGGATGTTTGACCAGCTCGAGCATGGTCTTCAGATATAAGCCTCCGTGGAGTCCGTCCACAGCGGCGTGGTTGACTGTGCAGCTGAGGCAGCATACGTCATGAGCTGTAATGGAGTCGTCCTCGTTCACCCAGGGACGCCTGTAGGTCTGTCCGATCCCAAGGATCGCCGTTTCCGGAACGGTAGTAAACGGAGTGAACTGTTCTACTCCCAGCATGCCCATATTGCTGACCGTAAAGGTGGATCCCATCATTCGGTCCCAAGGCAGCTTCTTGTTTTTCAGAAGGGTTATGTCCTCCTGCAGCTCATCGGAGATCTCGAATATATTCTTATCCTGAGCCTCTTTGATGACTACCATCATTACGCCTTCCTCCAGACCGACTCCTACACCTATGTTGATGGAATCATATACATAGAATGTTTTGTTGTCGATCAGGGCAGAATTCATTATAGGGTGCTTCTTTAACCCTTCTGCAGCCAGTTTTGTGAACAGAGACGTATAGGTAACATGCGGATTCTGTTCGCAAAGTTTCTTTTTCAGTTCCTGCAGGGGTTCCATAGCAAAATATGTGCTTCCGGTTCCCTGCGGAAAGTCCCGGGTGGCTTCAATAAGCTTCCCGCCTAAAAACTTTCGTGTTTTGGATATTTCGTAGCTTTCTTTGATACGCTTTCCATCATTAGTGGTTTCCATTGCCATCGTTAATCCTCTTCTATCTCAGCGATGAAGTCGCCGGGATTCACAACATCACCTTTTACCTTGATCAGTCTGGTCACTGTCCCGGAGACCGGGCTGTCTATTTCCTGACTGAGCTTCTCATTGGAAAGTTCATAGAGAGGCTCTCCCTTCTCGATATGGCCGCCTTCTTCTACGCACCAGTTTTCAATAGTTACTTCAAGATTTGTCTGTCCCAGCTGGGGAACCTGAATTTCTACCATGATTGATATACCTCCATTATTCGTTTAAGATATTGATTCCATAGGCAAACATCTCCATTTACCCATTCACATTGTTGCAAAAGTAATGCTTTATAACAACATACCGGCATGCCTATAAAAAAGTGAATCTTATATGATTTCACCCTTTGTGTCATCCTGAATTCATACGATAGTAGTACTTATCAGTCATCTGAGTATTACTCCGGGGTCTACATTGATAGTCTGCCCTGTTATCTCTGCGGTATCTCCCTAAAATCGTATTTTTTACTGCCGATGTTACTGCTCTACTTAATATTCTTCTTGTAGGGCGTCATCCTTATCGCCATAAGAACAAGGATAAGCCACACTAACGTGCATATCAGGAACAGCTTAAAGCATCCCAAAGTACTGCCGTCATCTCCTATCCACGGCCTGGCCAGAATGGCCGACAGCGCTATTCCGGTATTGCCGCCCGATACAAGATATGCCTGAATGGTTCTGAAGTCTTTTCTGCCGAACACATTGTTAGCGAGCATCTGATTATTGGCATTGCCATGGGATCCGCCTACTGAGATCATTATCATTACTGCGGCAAGAAGTACAGGTATTCCGATCAGACTGCTGCCGGTCAGGACTATTATGGTGATTCCCACAGACATGCAAATACCTACAAACAGCACATATGCCCTTATTCCGATCTTTTCGACGATTCGTCCTCCCACAAGAAGGAATACTACAACACATATCCTCAGAAGAGCATCGTATCTGGTAGCCACGTTTACCGGCATACCATAATTTGATGATATCAGCGTAATAAGGTACATATTGATGCCGGTCCAGGCTACGCTGCCAAGCACAGCTGCTGCAAATAGCATATAAAACGACGGTCCCTTAAGAGCTTCTTTTATGGTGATGCCGTCCGCCTCAGCTTTATCGCCTTGCATTTCAGCCATGACATCGTCCTGCAATGCATTTTGCCCTATGTCCTCCGGCTTGTTCTTGATCAGAAAATATATGACCAGACCGACCGCAATGACCATAATGGCAAGTATCCTGTATGTGCTCCTGTAACCTATTGCAACTATGGACTGCCCGGAAAACATATTGATAAATGCGCTTCCGGTCCCGGATCCTGCGCTTATGATGCTGAGCACTGTGAGCCTATTTTTGATAAACCAGTTTCCGATTATCGCACTGCAGGCGGCATACAGGCCTATGCCTATCGCTATACCTGCTATCAAAGCCCCTAAATACAGTACCGCCAGCTGACTTGTAAAACTGTATATCAGCAGATGACACGCGGTGAGCATTACCGTACACAGCATACAGTTCTTTTCGCCAATTTTTTTCAGCGCATGGGGGGTTATCGTCATTCCGGTCAGGGCAGCTCCAACGCCTGCAAAGGTAAACATCAGGCTTATCTGCGCAGTTGTGTATCCGGTTTCCTTTACCAGAGACGGCATGAATACACCCAGAGAATTCAGTGTCCCCATGTTAATAAAAATAAATATAAAGCACAGGAGTGCCATCAAATACCCGCTGAATTTCTTCTTTTCCATACTTTTCCTTTTTATGAAAGGCGCCTCCTGCAGGTAGCAAAAGACGCCTTTTGTTTCTTACATGACCATCACAGCGCCAATTTCAGCACTTCTGTCATTTCTTCTTCCTTGATGGGAATATAGAATCCGATCGGGAATCCTTTTTCTTTTCTGTGTGCTACTATTGCCGGAATATCCGCTTCTGTAGCCCCTACTTCTCCCAGCGTGGTGGGAAGTCCCATTCCCTTAGCCCATGCACGGGTCCTGTCGATCCCCTGCTGTGCCGTTACTTCCGGGTGCTCCCAGTTCATTTCGCAGCCCCAGACCTCAACAGCGAACTGTGCGAAACGCATCACGCCGGTAGGCATGGCAAACTGCATCCATGCCGGCATTACTACAGCCAGGCCTGCGCCATGAGCACATTCAAACAGTGCGGAGAGTTCGTGCTCGATCAGATGGCTTGACCACTCGGGAATCCTTCCTAATCCGCTGGAGTCATTCTGAGCCAGGTTTCCTATCCACATGAGATCCGCCTGAGCAGCATAATTCGAAGGATCCTTAACAGCTTCATTTCCGGCTTCAACTGCAGTGCGCATCAAAGCCTCAGAAATGCGGTCCGTAAGACGAACGTCAGGTGTCCTTGTGAAGTATCTTTCACAGACATGTGAGAACATGTCGAATGCTCCGCAAGCGATCTGATACTTGGGTAACGTGCTGGTATATCTGGGATTAAGGATCGCGAATTTAGGTCTTACGACATCTGTAGGCGGAATACCCCACTTCAGGTTTCCGTTTTCATGTGTGATAACACAATGACCGCTTCCTTCACTTCCCGAAGCTGCTATGGTAAGGACGACTCCTACCGGAAGTGTAGTCTCGATCTTAGCCTTCTCGCTGAAGAAATCCCAGAAATCTCCATCATAAGGAATACCAAGGGCAACTGCCTTAGCGCAGTCTATGCTGCTGCCTCCGCCGAGAGCCAGAACAAAGTCACAGTTTTCCTTACGGCCGATCTCTATTCCTTCATAAACTTTATCGCTTCTTGGATTAGGCTGTACTCCTGTGAGTTCAGCATAAGGGATACCCGCCTCGTTCAATGCTGAAACAACATCGTCGTAAGCAGTTGTCCATTTTACAAAGTCTCCACCGTAATGTACAAGCAGCACTTTCGTGCCTCCAAAACGACGGATCAGTGCACCTACATTTTTTTCCTGTCCATCTCCGAATGAGTAAAGTGTAGGTGAATAGAATTCAAAATTTCTCACTGAATGCCTCCTTATCAATTATTTTGTTTTTTGATTCGATCTTCTCTTTCCGGTCTGTTAGTTATGATTGAAAGTACCTGCAGAGAAATTCTATATGCCTGATACGAGACCCGGCACATCAAGAAGCTATTTCAATGACATTTAAAGTAATGACATGATAGCAGCTTTGATGTCTTCTTCCTGAGGAAGCGCGAACTGTTCAACCTGCCCGAAAGGTATGCAGGTGTTATAGCTGCCTACTCTCTTAACAGGCATCTTCAGATCCTTCAGGCAGTTTTCCGCGATCCATGCGGAAATATGTGAAGAAAAGCTTCCTCTCTCACATTCTTCGTTAGCGATAACGACTTTTCCTGTTTTGCGGACTGATTCGAATACTTTTTCTTTGTCGAAGGGGCAAAGTACTCTGGGATCGATGATCTCGATACTCTTGCCTGTTTCCTTCTCCACTTCTTCAACTACCTTGATCGATTTAAGAAGAGAGCTATGCCATGCGATCACTGTGAGATCTGTTCCCTCTTTAACGATCTTAGCTGCGTTGGTAAGTGACGGAACGGATTTATCGTCTTCATCCACTTCTTCCTGGATGCTCATGGCACAGGGACGTGAGAAGAAGAAACAAACAGGATCGTCATCAAGCACTGCAGCTTTGAGGAAATAACGAAGGTCTGCAGGAGTTGTAGGAGCTACAAGTTTGAGACCGGGAATATTTGCGAACCAGCCTTCAACAGTCTGGCTATGCTGGCAGCCTGCCTGGCCTACCCCCTGCGGGAAAACAAAGGTGATAGGAAGGCTGAGTGCTCCGGCTGAATTATAGCGGGCCTTTGCTGCCACGTTGACTATTCCGTCAGATGCAAGCGTCGCAAAGTCAGCAAACATATACTCTACTACCGGCCTGTATCCGCCATATGCAAGACCTACTGATACTCCGGTATATCCACTCTCAGAAATCGGGGTCTGCATTACCCTGTTTGTCCCATAGGTGGCCTTCAATCCCCTGAAGTAGGTCCATGTGCCGCCCATATCGCCTATATCTTCACCTACACAGATAACCTTTGGATCATCTGCCATCAGTTCATTGAGCGCAAGATTAAGTGCGCCGACACCCATCATTTTTTTCATTACAGTTCACCTCCTGCTTCATTGCTATAGAGATTGTTGTAATTCACACACTCCTCCTTGCTGGGGAATTCTGCTTCCCATGCGCGCTGGAATGCATCTGCCATTAAGGTTTCCTGCTCTTTTTTGATATCAGCCAGTTCCTTTTCATCGGCCACTCCATTGCTGATGAGCTTCTGCTCATATAAGTATACCGGGTCGAATCCGGTCGTATCATCCAGGAAACTTGTATCTCTATATGCCTGCATATCACCGACATAGTGTCCTGTCCATCTGATAGTTTTGCACTCTACGATGACAGGCTGTCCGGAAGCTGCTGTTTCAATTGCTCCCATAAGAGCTGCTGTAACTGCTTCCACATCATTTCCGTCTACCTTGAAGCCCGGGATGTTGAATCCGGCTGCCCTGAGATAAAGGTCCTCATGAGGTGCCTGCAGTTCAATAGGTGTACTCATTGCAATACCATTATTCTCGATAACGTAAACGATGGGGAGATGATTGATAGCCGCTAAATTGATGGATTCATAAACGATGCCTTCGCTCATGGCTCCGTCACCGCATGAACATACTACCACAGCATCTTTGTCATCAAGTTTCAGAGCCCAGGCAAATCCAGTTGCGTTTGCAACGCCTGCGCCGAGGACTCCCTGCATAGGAAGATGATGGTCCTTTATTGAAACAAGGTGATATTCTCCCGATGTGCCCTTCATCATTCCGGTTTTCTTGTTCATGAGTTCACCGAGGAATGGATCCAGGCCGATAGTTCTGGCGATAAGAGGCTGCTGACGATGAGTGCAGTGAGTGTATATCTCATGACTTGTCTGGCGTTTCGCCTCCAGAATGCCCGCACTTATGGCTTCCTGACCAAGGCTGGGATGTATAGCGCCATTGATTCTTCCTCCGTAAATATACTCTACGATCTTATTGGCCATTGATCTTCCAAAAGTCAGATCTTCATACATGGCCAAAGACTGTTCTTTGGTGAATTTCATTCTTTGCCTCCTTATATTCCCATATATTGTTTTGGATCAAGCAAACGTTCACGCATCATATCGATTATTACGCCGATGTGATATCCATCTATCAAAGCGTGGTTGTGAGTCAGTCCGAATCCTGTGATCGTTTTAATGCCTATGGTATCATCTTCCAGCACCACCGGTTTTTTCTCTGTTACGCCTATGGCAAGCATCCCGGTTTCAGGAGGATTCAGCACTACAGTTGAATACCTGATGCCCTGAACACCGATACTGCTGATCGTAAAGGTCGAGCCAAGCATATCATCCAGAGGAAGCTCTCCTGTCTTGATGAGCGCAGTTTTGGCTTTCAGTTCATCCGAGATCTCAAATATGTTTTTTGTCTGAGCCTCTTTTATGACGGCTGTCATGATCCCGGATTCAAGTCCTACGCCTACCCCGACGTTGCAGGAAGAATACGTGACCTGCCTCCCGTCGATCACAGCAGAATTCAGAAGAGGATAAGCTTCAAGTATCGTAGCCATGATCCTGACATAAAGAGATGTCACCGTCACATTTTTATCAACGGCTTTCAGCTCATCCTTCAGTTTCATCAGGGCTCCTGTGTCCAACTCAAAATACGGTGATGCCTGAGGGTAGTTCTGCAAGCTGTCTTTCATCATGTCATTAATGAACCTTCTGGTAGATTTAAGACGTCTGTCAGAACTTATCCTGCGTCCGTATTCATCTATTTTTTCTTCCATAGAAATGATCTCCTTGCTGTATCCCTTAGTCTTCCTCGATTATTGCTATAACGCTCTTAGGAGCTGCCTGCTCACCTTCCTCAACCAGGATCTCTGTTACAGTGCCTGAAACGCTTGATACAACTTCCTGATTGAGTTTCATGTTGCTCATTTCGAAAAGAGGCTCATCCTTTTCAATATGCTCTCCGACTTCTTTGAACCACTGCTCAATAGTGATATCTGAATTTGACTGCCCAAGATTGGGCGCTAATACCTCGAACATTGCGTCCACTTCCTTTCTTGAAATATAGAATTTAACTGAAATAATTAGTTATTAGGGCGGAATACCGCCTTTACATATTCAGGATTTGAGGAATCTTTAAACACTTTCTCCCACTCTTCCAGTTTCAGGTCATGGGTGAAAGCGTCTTCAAACGCCAGTTCTCCTGACTTCATGTACTCAATTAGTTCTTCCCAGTCTTCGGGAGCAGAGTAAAAACTGCTGATTATGGTCTGGCTGCGCCATACCATCTTGTTCCAGTTCACGCGGACTATATCATTCGTGCCCGGAACGCCTACAGCGCCTAAAATACCTCCCTTAGCTATCATCTTGAAGAGTTCCTCGATGGCGGGAACTGAGCCTACACAGTCAATTCCGAGATCAACGCCTCTTCCGTTAGTGTATTCCAGTACCTGTTCTGCGCTGCTCCTATGCTGAGCATTGATCGTCTTGACAGCGCCATATTTCATGGCGAGAGGGAGACGCGCCGTTTCATCAGAATCCATGCCGATCGCTATGATATTCCTGACCCCGTAGATCCTGAGGAACTGTATGACAAGAAGGCCGATCATTCCAACGCCTGACACTGCAACTGTCCAGTTGGGATCAACATGGAACCTCTTGACAGCATGAAGACATACCGCTGCGGGCTCGCAGCACGCTGCCATTCTCTCGGATACGCCTTCCGGTACATGATAGAGAAGTTCAGGGAATGAAACTATATATTCAGCATATGCTCCCTGTCTCTGAAGGCCGGCGGATTTTCTTGCTGTACAGCTTTCAGGGTGACCGGACTTACATGCTTCACATTCACCGCAGGGATAAGTGGGAACTCTGGATATTACGAAATCTCCTACCTTCCAGTCCTTTACATCTTTTCCTACCTCTACGATATCGCCGCAGAACTCATGACCCATGATCTGAGGAAGCGGCATCGGTTCAGTATACTTGTAGTAGTGTATGTCACTTCCGCAAATAGCTACGACCCGAACCTTAAGTAACACCCCATTGTCCGGGCAGACCGGAGTGGGAATCTCTTTGATTTCCAGATCAGTCACTCCCGGAAGTTCCTTTACTAATGCTTTCATTTTTTACCTCCTGTTCTACAGAACCAAGAACGTTAAATTATTTATCCTGAGGGATCCCGGCTATGGTCCTTGCAAGGTTCTTTTTCTCTGCAAGGTTAGCCTGTCTTGAAATAACTATTCTCTGTGCCTGAGGTGAACCTGCTCCATGCATGCTTTCTGTCCTGTAGCCAACAGCAGCGGTGCCAAGGCACATATTCTCGATAAGCCTCAGTATGCGCTGTCTGTATTCTGTGTTTACACCATCTTTGGCCGCAAAGAATTTGTTGCAAATGTCGCCGAGGGTCTCTCCTCCCTTGCCGACGACCGTGTCGGATTTGAAATCAGTATCTGCCGGCATCGTGACCATAAGACCTCCCGCAATGTCTTCCGCCAGCCTTGATATCTCATACGGGAACCTGGTGACGTTCTGTTTGCAGACATTCGCAAGCATAAGGTCTATTTCATAGTTTCCTGCCTTAGTGGGATGTCCCTCACAGGAACATGCCAGACCGCATGAATACAGAGTTTCATTGAGATGCGTCATCTCTATCAGCTTGTCTTTAATGTGACTGGCTTTATCCGCACCGTTGTATTCTGCTGCCAAAGCTGCTGCTCCAATGAGAACATCGCCGACGCCGACCTTGCAGCCGCCGTAGCTCTGTCTGTGATATCCTGCGAATCTCTCAACGAGCATACCGGCGAATTCATACTCTCCGTTCAGGAAAATATATTCGTTGGGAATGAATACATTATCGAGAACTACCAGCGCTTCCTGTCCGCCGAATTTCATATTGCCCTTGTCGATGTTCCCATCTTCAAGTTTTCTGGTGTCGCATGACTGTCTTCCGTACACCATGTATATGCCATCGGCATCAGACGGACACGCAAAAGAAACCGCCCAGTCCTTATCGGCCTCGCCCATGGCTATCGTGGGCATTATGAGATGCCAGTGAGAATTGATCGAACCGGTCTGGTGCGCTTTTGCACCGCTAACGACGATACCGTCATCTCTTCTCTCGACCACATGTACGAAAAGGTCGGGATCGCTCTGATCATGAGGCGCTTTGGAGCGGTCCCCCTTAGGATCAGTCATGGCGCCATCCACCGTCAGATCCTTTTCCTGTACCATCCTGAGAAAATTCCTGAAGTTTTCGTGGTATTTTGTCCCGTGCTTTTCATCGATCTCAAAGGTGGTGGAAAATACGGCATTAAAGGCGTCCATCCCGACACAGCGCTGGAAACACGCGGCTGTTTTCTGCCCTAACAGACGCTGCATCTTGACCTTGTTTTTAAGATCTTCAGTCGACTGATGAAGATGATTGAAACGATTGATCGTTTCCCCCGTCAGACTGGATCTGGCAGTCATCAGGTCACGGTATTCCGGATCCTGAGCAAGCTGATATGTCATTGCAACGCTGCTGATGCTTGGCCTGATTATCGGATGATCGACCCAATTCTCAACTCTTTCGCCGAACATGTACACTCTGGTTTTCATAGCCCTCAGGCTATCGATATATTCTCTTGCTGACATCAATGCCATTACGTGTCTCCTCTCGAAAAAAACATGGATAAGATAGAAATTATTTTCATAATAATATTAGAAAAAAACAGCAATAAAAAAAACTAACCAAACAGATCGTTTATGTTAGTCTAAAGTATAGAAAAGCAAAGGGTTGTGGATAGGCACCTATCCGCCGGGACAGGTACCTATCCACAACCCTTATAACATTGTTTTTACTGTCGGACGCCCAGAACGTATGCCATTATTTCCGCTCTTCCTGAGACGTTCATTTTTCTGCGTATGTTCTGAATATGGAACTTAACCGTAGGCAGACTTATGTGGAAATGATCCGCCATCTGGCTGTTGTTCATTCCGCTGGCAAGCATAATCGCTATTTCTGCCTCTCTTTGGGTCAATCCGTATTTGGCAACAAGCTTCAGAAGATCTTCGTCTTTTGTATTATTTTCAGCAACGGACACGATTTTATTATCTTCTGCGATTTTCTCTATATCTACGAAGATAAACCGCTTTTTTTGTATCTCTTCATTATAGCTGCGCTCTGTAAAATTCAGTCTGAAGCCATTGATCTCCATGCTTTCGGGCCGGGAAGATCTGAACAACTCTTTGGAATTCCTTGCCGTATACTCTTCACGTATATATTTTATAATACTGCCCGTATCTCTGACATTGAAACAGTCGGATGCCATGCTTGAGAAACCGGAATTACAAAACACCATCTCCCCTCTTTCATTGATTATAGCCAGATTATGTTCGTATGATTCCGTCTCTTCCTTCAGAAAATCCTTGAACTCCCTCCCTGACATATACGTGAGGTAATGGTCAACGCTTTCACTGAATATCCTGTCTATCACAGCCAGCAGTTCCTTTTCATGTTCAGTGAATTCTCCCTGTTCCAGAGTCTTGAACACGCTCAGCACATGAAGCGGAAACAGCCTTCCGCACATCCCTCTTAATATTGCCTGATATGGAGTATTTATCTTTTTGAGATACCTGCCATAATCAGTATCATAGAATTCATCATATGAGGCTATATCCGTGATCGTTAATACGGGGTTCTGCATGCTTCCCTGCTTGATGCCCGCCACTCGCCTGACAAACAGATCGCTCTGCCACATTCCTTCGCGGTATTGTCTCAGACCTTCCGGATATACTGTGTGCCCTTCTACGTGATCAATAGAAACATTTCCTTTATGATCCGTATCAAAAATAGTATAGACTGTCAGCGGAAAGTCAAAAAACAGTCCCATTCCGTAGCCCACGTTTTTTATGAACCGCATATAATCTTCATTTATAAATGTTGAGAAGTCCAGCAGTTTTTTATATTCTTCGCTTGTAATACTCACTTCTGCTCCTCCTGTAATCAAAGCAATAATACTTATATAATACTTTGATATCGCATATAATACCATTTTTGTTTATACTATTCAACTTTTTATAGAGAAGCCGGACATAACAAAAGCCCTGAAAGTCCGGGATTTCCCGGTTTTCAGGGTCATCTGCATAATTTGATGCACGTTGTGTATCGGATTTGTATCGATATGTATCGAAACGGCTTGTTTTTAGTACAGCTTAGCACCTGCAGGAATGCTGTCATCAAGGATGATGAAGTTCAGAGCTTCCTCTCCCTCGTAGTTGTAGAGCATGGAGCAGAGCATTCCGTTGGACTCAACTCCCATCATTGTTCTGGGAGGAAGATTGGTTATCGCCACGGCTGTTTTTCCGACTAATTCTTCGGGTTCGTACCACTCGTGAATGTCCGAAAGTATAGTCCTGTCAACTCCTGTGCCGTCGTTCAGAGTGAACTGCAGGAGTTTCTTTGATTTGGGTACTGCGAAGCATTCCTTGATCTTAACTGCTCTGAAATCTGACTTTGAGAAGGTCTCGAAATCAACGTATTCTTCAAAGAGAGGCTCGATCTCTATCTTGGAAAGGTCAAGCTTCCTGGCAGACTTTGGCTCTGCCGGCTTTGAAGGCTTGTCTTCGATCGGCTTCATTGTGGGGAATATTGCCACGGGATTATGACCCGTTATAACTAATCTTTTAACCATTTAATATGATGGTTTTCTATATGATTATTCCCAAGCAATCTGTTCATCCACCACCTTTTATCTGGTACTTGTATCTGGTTATGTATCGGTGTATCAAAGCGCTGACATTTAATTCAACACTTAGCTTTCAGAAAAGTGTGTAATATACCGTCTTAAGCTCAGAATTTTGTGTAAATATCGTTTGAAATATTTAAAAAAATGTGTTGTTCTAAATTTGCCTGGTAGAGAAAGGGATT
Source organism: uncultured Peptostreptococcaceae bacterium (assembly GCA_905235115.1). Lineage (GTDB taxonomy): Bacteria > Bacillota > Clostridia > Peptostreptococcales > Anaerovoracaceae > RUG754. The sequence goes on along the minus strand of CAJOKT010000029.1, from coordinate 1,614 downwards.
AAGTACAATGAAACGCAAAGCAATTAACGATTTGATAAATTGGAAAAACAGCGAGGAACGTAAACCGCTGGTGCTCAAAGGGGCACGCCAAGTGGGCAAAACATGGCTGATGAAAGAATTCGGCAAAACCTGCTATGAGCATTTTGTTTATTTCAACTTTGATGAGGAAGATCAACTGAAATCAATATTCGAAGCAAATAAGAATCCACAGCGAATAATTGAACTTCTATCTTTGATTGCAGGAGAAAAAATACTGCCCGGTGAGACTTTGATCATTTTTGATGAGATACAGGAATGTCCGGATGCACTGAACTCCTTAAAATATTTCAAAGAAAAAGCAGAAGATTATCATATAATTGCAGCCGGAAGTCTGTTAGGAAAGCTCCTCGCAGAACCAAAATCTTACCCAGTAGGTATGGTAAATCTGCTGGATATTTATCCTTTAAGTTTCAGTGAATTCCTGGAAGCAACAGACAGCATTCTTTTTACATATTATGATGGTATACATAAGGAGCAGCAGATAGAAGAAATTTTCCATAACCGTTTAATAGAAGCTTATAACAATTATCTTATCATCGGAGGCATGCCTGAATGTGTTGCATCATGGATCAAATACAAGGATCCTGCGAGGATCAATCAAATACAGAAGGAACTGATCGAGATCTACGAAAATGACTTTTCCAAGCATAACGGAAAAGTGAACAGCGGTCGTATCCTTATGGTTTTCCGCAGCATCGTTTCCCAGCTTGCAAAGTCAAACGAAAAATTCATGTACGGAGCTGTCAGGAGTGGTGCAAGAGCGAGAGAGTTTGAGGAAGCCATAGAGTGGCTTGTTTCTGCCGGAATGCTTGTCAGGATATATAATGTATCTAAAATCGAGCATCCGCTTGCCGCTTTTGACAAGCTGGATCAGTTCAAGTTATTCATGTTTGACACAGGGCTGCTTAAACATATGGCCGGTATAGACAATAGCACAATTCTTTTAAAAAATGATTATCAATTCAAAGGCCCGCTGACTGAGAACTATGTATTACAGCAACTTAGAGATCAATTTGATGTGTGCCCGCGATATTACTCTGATAAAAACAGGGAGTTGGATTTTATTCTTCAAAACGGAACAGAGATCATACCGATTGAAGCCAAGGGGGGCAAAGATAAATCTGCTCCTTCATTTAAGAGGTATATTACTGATAATCACCCCGCTCACGCGATCCGCTATTCAAAGCTGGGTTATAGAAAGGATGGATATATTACAAATATGCCTTTGTATCTTGCAGGAAAAACCAAGGACCTGCTCTGACGCATTAATACGAACCCATGGAAAAATCGCCACGGTGTTCCCCGATTCCGATCAAAGTTCTGTTACAAAGAAGGGACGTAGAATATGATAGACGAAACATTCAAAGACATTCTTTCAATAAGAGAAAAAACGCATCCTGAAGATTCCTACAGAATTGAGAAACTATGGAACGAAGAAACAGAGACTCTCTCTAAATATCGAAGAGACTATACAAAGAGTGTGTGAAATAAAGTCTGTAAATAGCTCCATATGGCAGCTAACTTAATGCAGGAAGCCTTTTAAAATCAGGCATTCCCGTTTGAAACAATGTAAAA
>CAJOKT010000028.1 GCA_905235115.1 uncultured Peptostreptococcaceae bacterium | reverse complement strand
ACCAAAGGCTCCGTGAATATGGACTTGAAGTCTTCCCATGTATCCGATGCCCATGATCTGAAGCTGTTCCACGCGGACGAGGCTTTTCCTCCGGAACCACCTGTAGAAGAACCGTCATCGATGATATTGCCGTCTTCATCTGTCTTGTACCAGTAGATGCCGTTATCATCTCCCAAGGGCTGACCGTTTTCATTATGGAAAGTGATCCTTACATAGAACTCATCGTCCTTATTCTGCTCTGTGAGGATGCCGCCTTCCTTGGTGATCTTAAGTGTCCCGGGACGGGTCTTGTTTACGAACCTGATGCCGTCGTCGTCCTGAGTCTTCTCTGCGGACAATGTTCCGTCCTCGTTCTCGGTCACTACCACAGTAACGGTTTCTGTATGAGTATCCCAGTCGATGGTATCGTCTTCGGGATCCACCTCTGCGATGGTGTATGTATGTGTTCCTACATCCTCCTTTGTATAAACTATAACAGGGAAGCTTATGAATCCGCCGTCAAGAGTGGATACCGTGATAGGAAGCGTAACTTCCTCCTCTTCTCCGTCTTCGTTGATGATCGTTATGGTTCCATTCGGGTTGCCCTCTTCTCTCATGACGAACTCGAACGCATCCTTCTCAGCCGCGGTGTTGTCCAGCAGTTTGGTTCCGAAGAACTGGGCCGTCGTTACGTCTGGCTGATACTTGTTGGTAAAGATCGCGTTTGCCGTTTCAAGAGGCTGAATGGTTCCGGAAGCGTCTACTACCTTGATGAGCACCCATCCGTCCGGAGTCTCTTCCCAGACTTCGTATGCTGTGCCCGCGGGAAGATCGCTGAAGGTTGCCATTTCTCCGCCATGCAGCCAGAAGTCGAACTGACCGTCGACAACGTTGACCGTGGTATCTACCGGTTTGAAATGAGCCGTCAGAGTGACCTCATCGCCTCCTTCATAGGTGCCCGCAGGAATCGTGCCCTGGTCAGCGTATGTTGCTCCGGTATTTTCGTCAGTCCAGTGATCAAACTCATATCCGAATTTGTAGAACTTATTGGCAGGGATCGTGTGATCTTCATCTGCACGAGCCCTGTCCTGCGGCATTGAGCCTACTGCTCCATCCTCCGCCTCGAAATTCAGAGTGTAATCTGACTGCCTGACTTCCCAGATCCACCATCCGGAGACTGTGATGCTCTCCAAAGATGTATAGGGGCCGTCATTTCCGTTTTCACTGATCCACTTTCCTGTATATGGGTCAGCTGCAGCAGGGCCAAGAAGGATACATCCATTATTCTCCCTTATCTCCTGAAGCGCGTCACTCGAAAGAGGTGTCGGTGACGCGTACAAAATATTGAAGCTGAAACTCGGAGAAACATTTATGCGGCTCAGGTTGTTCACTCCCTTGAACATCTCATCCTGGCCGTAGTTACCGGCACTCCTTGAATTAAACTTCGAAATATCAAGTGTCTTCAGGGAAGTGCAGCCGGAGAACATTTCTCCGAAGAAATTGTTGACTGCAGTTTCTATCATACTGAGATCAAGAATTTCAACAGTTGAGCAGTCTTTAAACATACCCTGCATGTTTACAACTCTTGACATGTTGAGCCCCTCAAGGTTGAAATCTGTCGCGTTGCTCAAACCACGGAACATGTATGACATAGAACCGCTGCCCACAACAGTTCCTGCAATATCAACCGAGGTGATCTCGTCTCTGTATTCATACCAGGGCCAGTTTCTTTCCCTGCTGTATGTCGTTTCTGTGTATCCCTGTGTTGTATCTGCTCTGCCGATCACAAGAGTACCATCGTCTGTTATCATCCAGTCTACGCCGTCAAACGATCCTCCTGTAGCGCCGTAAGCTGTCATTCCGAAGAATGATGCTATCTTATCGATAACAGATTCGGAATTCTCCTCAGAGACCGGTTCATCATAAGGTGTTTCGCTGTAAGAAGTCTCTTCCTCCGTCGCCTCTTCATCAGCATCATATTCCGGTTCTGCATCCTTACCGGAGTCACCTGTTACCGGCTCAACGGGATCCGGAGTGTCCTGTCCTACCTGAGACAGTTCATAGTCCAATTCTCCTTCAGGGATGTCTTCACCTATGAGCTTCACAAAGAAGTGGAATTCCTGACTCGGATCATAATCCTCAGAGTCATCAGATATCAGCTTAGTAACCGAAAGACTGCCCGGTCTGAGCGGATTGACGAATACAGGAAGCTCTGCATCTTCCGTAGTCCAGTTATCCCAGTCGATCGAAATGATGTTACCATCTTCGTCCCTTGTAATGGCGGGAGTCGCCTTATCCATATCGGTGGAAAGCGTTCCGTCTCCGTTGTCGCTTATGGTTACCTGATATCCGTAAACCGAATCATCATATACTACGGTCGGATCATCGCCTGGGATCTCCCTGAAAGCATAGTAATATGTCTTCCCTACATCGCTCTGGTCATAGCTGATCTCAGGGAATGTCACCACTCCGTTTTCATCATTGTATGCGATGATTGGATCGCCGTTATCATCGAGGATCGGTTCTCCCTGGGAATCCAGCAGTGCGAATGCGAACTCGCCCGCTTTTACTTTTCTGCCCTTCAGTTCCTTCCATACGCGGAGCTGAACTTTTCCTTCAGCTTCATAGATGTTGTTGAATCTGATGTCTTCGTTGAATTCGGCAGTTTCAGGCGGATCAATCTCATTGCCTTCCTCATCCAGATAAATGAATGAGATGGTTCCGTCGCCGTTATCTACTACTCTTACCCTTATGACATATTCTGTAGGATCATACGTGTATCCTTTATATTTGTCGTCTTCAGCGTCGTCGGGGATCCTCTCTCTAATGATAAAAGTGAATTCCTTGCCGTCGTCATCGCCTGTGAATCTGATCGAGCCAAAGGTCACGGAAGCGCTTGAATAGCTTACCGTTCCGTCATCATTAAGAACGATCTGGTCTGCTTCTCCGCTGGAGGCGGATCTGATGAGAGTTTCTTCTCCATCCTCTCCAATTCTGTATACTTCGAACTGGAACTGGTACTTCATAAGCTCCCGGTTTTCTAATCTCTTTCTGGCTCTGAGATTGATGCTTCCGGACGAGTAGTAGCTGTTTCCGAAAACTGCTTCTGCTGTCGTGTTGGGCTTTATCACTCCGGCATTTCCGGTGGCTTTGGTCATTGTAAAGCCCGGGGTGTTCTCTTCAGTCACCTCGTAATCAACGTATTCATCTATGTCATGCACGTAGATCTTCTGATTGGCATTTATTGTGACCTGACTGCCATATTCGACCTGTCCTTCTTCATCGACCTCACCGGTCTCAAGATTGATGACTTCATAGTTGTATTTTGCCATCACCGGAAGACCGTCTTCGGGATCCGTGAAATAGAAGTTGAAGGTGAACGTCTTTTCTGAAGCAGCTGCAGTAGCATTGTACAATTCTTTTTCAACGGTCAGATCTCCGTAGGGATGATATGTGTTGATGATGTCATCACCGTCGAAGGTCACGACGTATGAATCCATCTGCCCGCCTTGTACCTCTTCTACTCTGTAGTGTATCTCCTGTCCATCTTCATACTTCGGAAGATTAGTGAATGAGTATGACCAGTAGCCCTGACCGTTAGGTCTTACAGTGATCGTCCTGTATACCCTTTCAGTCTCATAGGGGTATAATGATCTGTACAGCCTTATGGTTATATACTCAGGACGGTACATTTCCTCGTCCCCGCTCCAGAGCTTCATACCCTCTTTGTTGACCACCTCAGGTATGTGTTTATTGGTAACTACATAGTTGACCTTTGAAACATCTGTTATTGCTATTCCCGCAAAATATTCATCAGGAACAGGTGTCTCCCGGATGCTGTATTCGATCCTGTTGCCGTCAGCATCAAAGTATGCAAGACCCTCAAAGGAACCTTCCCATACCTGATCTCCTGTCTCAGGATCTGTTATGGGAAGTACCAGCGTCTTACCTGTCTCTTCACCATTGGCATAAAGCGTGATCGTAACGCTGTCCGGACGGTAGCCGTCGCGGTTGTTGTCATCGTCCCATATTTTGCGTACGTTAATATCGTAAGGCTCAATGCCTACCTTGGTGTAGTCGCTGGTCACGGAGAAGTTCTCCTGTGCAGTTCCGGACACTTCGTCTATCAGGGTGGTCATCTCGCTGGCATTATTGTATGCCTGCGCGCTGTTCCCCCAGTCACCTATCTGTTCCAAATACCCCTCGGCTTCCGCCTCATCTATATCCGGAGCGATCATGTTGATATACGCGGTCACGTATTCTCCGCTGTTCAAGTGGAACTTCTGAGTCCTGTTCTCGTCCGTCCATGTGCAGTCGATGGCCACCATGTGTACTTCACTGAGGTCTCCCTCGAATGCGCTTGCCTCGACCCAGATCGGGTTCCCCTCGTCATCAAGTTCGCTGAAATCTCTGTGGATCGGAGTTCCGGGCCTTGTCGGATCGGGATCTTCGATGAAGAGATCAAGTTGTTTGGTGCTGTAATAAACGATGGGAACTATTCCCATATCCACCAGCGGCTGGATATTGACTCCATTGAAGGTTCCCTGCCATCTGGGTGCATCGATGTCCACTTCATCATTGCCCTCGTGCGCATAGAAGTTCTCGATGGAATCATATAATATGATATCCTCTGCAGATGTCTTATCTTCAGGAGTATATTTGAGTCTGTATCTGTATTCACCTCCGATGTACACGGTCCTTGCATTGGAGGGATCGCCGTAGTAAGTACCCTGGGACCACTTGCCGTCCCAGTTCACTTCCACGTCCTTATGCAGCCCGGCCACACCTTTGGCCAGTTTGACCAGAGGTGTCTCGCTTCCTGCGTATACGAAACTATCCGTGTCTCTGTCGGGATCAAGGTCTGTCATCCATTCCTTTTCATCGTCGTTTTTGAATGCATCCTCCGTTGCCACATTATTTCCCACAGGTTCGTCAGGCTCACCTTTGTAGCCGTCTATGGTACCGATGACGTCATTTGAACTCTCGAAGGATATCACGTTATGAGGTGCGTTGTCTTCATCGAAGTAGTGCAAAAGATCCGCATCCTCCAAACTGAGCATCGCATCGAATTCGATGGTCAGGATATCGCTGTAATATGGCTGGCTGCTTCCCGGAAGCTGAACCGCTGTCGGCTTATTCTGAAGATCAACATAGACTTCAAGAAGCATTCTGCCCGAACCGTTGTAGTTCGGTACTACGTTCACGTTTGTGACGATATCTCCTTCTCTCACCTTGATAGCTGAGTTGCCGTTCTTGTCCTGAAGTACCGGTATCATTCCCGCAGGCAGCAGATCTCTCCATACTCCGGAGGTCTCTTCTATAAGCCTTCCGTCGGCGATGGCTTCCTCATAGGTCTTCTTGGAGTGGATAAAGCTCCTCTCCTCTACGCTGGCATTGTAGTGAATGATCAGGTAACCCGTGTCATAATCGATCTCGGTCACGTCGAAGGAAGATTCCTTCTTCGGGAACACCTGAAGGTCTGTCCTGTATCCGCTGAGAACGTCATATCCGTCCTTGTTCTGGATCATGTCATCGTAGTTATAGTCCTCTGTTCCGAGAGATACGATGGGTTCCTCGTCGTCTTCCCTGAGACCCTCGCCATATGTGGCTGTCAGGTTGCAGCGGTTATAGATATAAAACTGCGGAGCATTGGAAGTCTCGAACGCAGACTCTATCTTCGCCATGATCTCGTCAGTCGTCTTAAGAGCAGTTACCAGACGGATGTCATAGCTGATGCCGGCCTGAGTGGTCGTTCCCTCGGTCGACTCGTTCTGCATGGTGACTACTGTCCTAACACTGTCCACCTGTCCGGCCTGATCAGAGAAATCGATCACTTTGTCTGTCTGTGTTGTTCCGTCTGCCAGCGTGGCCACGAAGGATCCGCTCTTCCAGCTGGCTGTTGCATACTTCACCCATTCTCCTCCGATGAGAAGTTCAAGGTCGATGTCGGGCCAGTTTGCTCTGTCGTAATCCCTTGTATAAAGGAAGGTTCCGTCTCTGTAGTGCTGGGCATACCATGAACCGTCTTCATTTATCTTGTTGGGTTTTCCTCTGTATACATAAGGTATGTCAGGGAACTCCACTGAAAGGTATTCAAAATCATCATGTACCGTGAGGGCTGCGCCTTTTCTGTTGATGCGGAGACCGTAGTCCTGTGTGTACATGGTAACGGGTCTTGAGTAATTCGCTATGTTCCATGGCGCCTGAGGTCCGTCAGCTTCATAGGATTCATCGTCAAACATCCAGGGCATGGTGTATCCCACGCTGTCCATGGTGTATGACAGCCTGATCTGACCGTCATCACCCTGCGCAGCATAAATATCCTGCATCTCGTTGAGAGCAGAAGGATATGATCCGAACCAGCCTTCAAGGACTCTGTCCCACATGTGGAGGTCATTCGTAACACGCTCCCTGTCAGTTATCTTGTGGGTCATGTTGCCTTCATCGGTGTCATCATTACCGTTCTTGACGACCATGTAATGACCGTCCGGTTCCAGATGCTCGGGATCCGTGTAGTGCCAGGTAGTCTCTGCATGCGCCTGGGCAGTCGTGTTCGGATCATCCGTCGGATCTTCTTCTCTGTTGGTATATTTCACATCGTTATGGAACGTATAGTCTACATCCGGCTCGAATTCGCTGTACGGATAGGCTGTGGTCACAGTGAACGTCAGGAGCTTGTCCGTCTGATATCCGTGATATACGCCGTCCTTTATGACCGCCTGCGGATCATCTGCCGTGGCGCTCAGGATGAACCCGCGGTACTCATCGGGTATCCAGTCATTCAGATCCAGATAGTAGTAGGTGTTCGCCTCGTTAAGCACGGTGATGTACCATACGATCATGAGGTATCTGTCTTCTCCGGGTACCCTGAGATCTGCGGGTATGGCGCTGGCGCTTACTACCTCGGGAGATCCGTAAACTCTCTTGGTCACTTTCTTGATTCTGGAGAAGGTGTCGAACCTTGCTGTTATGTCATTGGACTCAAGGCTGATGGTAGTGTTCTGAGTCGTTACTTCGATCAGGGCATTGAACGGATCTGACTCTTCCATGTCGATAAGGTCATGAGGGGTCAGTTTCGCAAAAATAACCTCAAAGAACGCCTGAGACGCGGACTGGAAAGTCCTGGTATTTGTCAGAACGTATACTTTCTCTCCATCGTCATTGGTAGTCTTGATCCAGTTGAACTCATCCTTTTTGGAAGGGTCTTCTGCATAGGGAATTACTATTGTTCCGTAATCATTGCCATTCCTGTCATGGAAAATATATGCAGGTATGGTGATCCTGATAGTTCCCGGTGCATAGTTGTTCTCGCCTGAAAGTTCAAACCATACTCTCGCTTTGACCATCTGGTCCGCATCGTTGGGAGGCGTGACCGTCAGAAGGCTGTCATCGTAGGGCTGGTCGTTCACATACCACTGCACCCAGATGCCGTCGATCGAGGATCCGTCAGCAGCATTGTTGCCCTTCATCGCACCCTCAAGGTTCTGCTCACCGATCTCTTTTGCGTAAAAAAGCTTGGAAACAAGCCTTTCGGCCTCTTCCCTTGACAGACCTTCAGCGATCAGGGCTTCTATGGCAGCCTCCCTTGAATCAGCGGCTTTGCCCTGAACCACCAGAGCCTCAGCATCACCGTTTAAAGTGTAGCTTGCACTGCTCTCCGGCAACTCTTCAGCTTCATCATCTGCTGGATCTGCAGAGTCTTCCTGAGTTTCTTCAGTTCCATCAGTTGCTGAGTCTGCGGGGTCTTCCTGCATTTCTGTAGCTTCATCAGCTGCTGAGTCTGCAGGGTCTTCCTGCATTTCTTCAGTTTCAGATGAACTGCTGTCCTGAGCCTGATCTGTTATCGGTTCATCTGTCCCGTCAGCCACCTTCGAATCGTTCACCGGTTCCCCAAGTTCTTCAGAATCTGCAGGATCCTGAACTGCGTCCTCCGTCCCGGAGGTTTCTTCCAAACTGATGACCTCTTCACCTGTATTGTCTTCCGCATACGCCATTCCGGCCGTTGCAGGGATCATGGTAAAGACCATCATGAAAGAAAGAAGAAGGGCCATTGATTTCTTCAAATACTTCATTATCTCGTACCTTTCCTTATTCTTTCAAAGCAACAAAGAAAATATCATCCGCCTTCCAGTACCATTTGTTCTAAACAAGTACTAAAACACCAATGTTTATATACACTAATAATTACATTGCGTATATTATATAAACACAAACAAGATAATACCATCATTATATTGCTTTTTATCAGTATTTATTTGCTATACATCACAATTTGTCCCCCTTACCCTTAAGGCTAAATATTTTCCCTGTTTTTTGTGGAATTCGGCGCTTTGCCTGTTGTTATTTACATACGGAATAGATATAATCTGGTATAGATAAGAAGGCGTGACACACGCATTGAAAGGGCGTCCCTGACCAATGTCAGAAAAGGCAACGAACACAACTAAGAGATCAGACAAAAAAACGCCGAAGAGGGCGGAGAAAAACACCGGTAAGAAGGCCGGCCTCAGGAAGCTTCCCATCATCGTCTCCATCATCGTGGTTCTCCTCGGCGCCGCGGGTTTTGCGTACGCTGACATGCGTCTCAACGCTCCCAGGGAGATCATCACTGAGGACGGAGTTCTTTACTGCCTGGACGGAAGAGGTGAAAAGAAGGTCTCCTGCTGGATCAACTTCGAGGGCGGCCGTTACTATGCCCAGGAGGACGGCAGGCTCTGCGCCGATGAACTGACAATGATCGACGAAAACTCTTATGTTTTCGCATCGGACGGCAAGCTTCAGCGCGGCATCTTCGGTTTCGGCGACGATATATACATGGCTGATGACAACGGCAAGCTCATCGAAACTGAGGGCTGGATCGACCACGGTGAGGATACATATTACAACACGGGCACCGGCCGCTGCATCTCCTCCGAGATAATGGGGCTGGAGGGCGATGATTACTATCTGGACTCCAATGGGATCCTCCAGCGGGACACCGTGTTCGATTTCAATGAGGCCAAATATTTTGCGGATCCTGACGGTAAGATCCTGAAGGATCAGATCCTTGAGCACGGCGGCAAAAAATACTATGCCGGCCCTGACGGAGCTTTCATCAAGAGCACCTTCACCCCCTATCAGGACTACTACCTGTACATCAACGACGACAGCACCATCGCCAAGGAGTCCTTTACCCTGGAGAACGGCTACACCATAACGCCCAACCCATCCACCGGCGCCATTTCCGAGAAGGAATACAAGATCTCTCAGTCCGAATACATCTATAACGGGCAGGCTACATATATCAAGACCGACATCGCTTCCCAGAGCATGATCTTCGTCAAAGACGGCGAGCTTCTCATCTCCGCTCCCATCGTCTCCGGCAAGCGCGGCAAGTTCGATACTCCCCGCGGCACCTTCCAGGTCCAGTACAAAGCCCGGAACACTCAGCTCAAGGGCGAGGTCACCGTCAAGGGTGAATTTGAGGAAGTTCCCCTGACCGAAGCTGAGCGAGCCAAACTCATAGAGGCCAACGACGGCAGCGAGGAAGGCGTACCAACCACGAAGCAAGTCCCCAAGAAAGAGGAGTGGGACGTAACCGTGAACTACTGGATCTCCTTCTACGGGACGTCCTACGGTTTCCACGATGCCACCTGGAGGGGTTACTTCGGCGGCAGCATCTACACCTATGACGGATCCCACGGCTGCGTCAACCTGCCTCTGTGGGCCGCTGAAAAGCTCTACAACAACGTTGAGGACGGCACTCCGGTATACATAGGCTGATCTTCCGGCAGAGCCCCCAAATACCCCTGAAACAGTACAAAAGATCCTGTGCGGTACGCACAGGATCTTATTTTAGAAAAATCTGATCGCCCGTGTCTTCTGTTTCTTTTGCCGGGCCCCGCAAAATATCCCGCTGCCCGCTAGAGCCCCAGCGTCATTCTCACGATGTCGAAGGCCTGGGCCAGATCTTTTGCGGCGTTGTACACGGCGTAAGGGTCGTTTCTGTCCACCTGCCCGGCTTTTTTTATGGCGTCCATCATGTTCCTGATCTTGACTGCATGAGCCTGGTCGTGATTCCCTTCAGCTATATCATTGGCAAAATATATCAGTTCGTCCAGGAACTGGTTCAGCCTTTCGTCCGGCAGGGCCGGCACTGTCTCAGGCATCCGCCTTATGTCTTCCCCGGCCTGCTGTTCGTAGGAGAAGGCCAGCCTGAAGAGGGTCTCCTCCCGGCCGAACGCTGTGAATACCGAAAGTCCCAGGGGAAGTTCAGTGGGGTGTCCGGAGTCCTGTGAAGCGAAACCCATGGGAAGGGATATCTCCGGAAGCCCGTGTTTTGGGCCGAAGACTATGTCATAGCTTGCCGGATTGTAGGGATCCCTGATCTGGGGCTGCTCCACCTCGGGCACATCGAAAAAGTTCAGATACATGACGCAGTCTATGTGGTTTTCTTCCATAAGCTGCGTGATCTTTTCCCTTTCGGTCAGCATCCTGCTCCATCCGGGCACCCGTTCGTACCCGCTTGCAGTCTCCGTGTATGGATAATAAGTATTCTCGAAAAGACTGGCGAAATACATGCCTCCGCCTGTTACGTTATCCAGGTACATGTGCATGGTCCCGGTGAAGTCCGAGTAAAAAAGTTCCCTCAGGGTCTTGTATCTTGCGGCGCTGCCTTTTTCATTCAGATACTTGTTCAGATCGTACTCAAAGGTATCAGTGTTCATGCCGCTGTCCATGCTCCATATCATCTCGTTAGTGAAGATGTCGGATATGTCCACGACTTCGGCCCCCGAAGCTGTGAATATCTCAAGGGTCCTGTCCAGCATCTCCTGCACGTGAGATGCCGGAACTGTGCTCCCGTATCTGAAGGAATAGCTGAGATAGCCGATCCGCATGCCCTCAAGTCCGTCTTCCTCCAGGCTGTCTCCATAGCCGTCACCCTTAAGAGCGTTGGCTTTGACCTCCAGGGTGTAGTCATCATCCCAGTCCACCCCTGCAATAATCTCTGTCACTAAAGCCAGATCCTCTGCGGTCCTCGTCATGGGTCCCGCGGAGTCCTTGTACGCCTTAAGAGGCAGGATCCCGGACACGGAGGTCAGTCCTTTGGATGGCCTCAGACCGTATAAGTTTGAAAATGACGAGGGGTTCCTTATGGATCCCCCGGTATCCGTGCCTATGCCCGCTGCCGCGAAATTGCAGGTCACTGCCACCGCCGTGCCTCCCGAGGATCCTCCCGGGGTCCTGGTCAGGTCGTAGGCGTTGTGGGTCACCCCGCCCAGGGTGGATCTGGATGATACTGTGGCATAGGCGAACTCGCTCATGTTGGCCTGGCCGATGATCACCGCGCCGGAGTCTCTGAGTTTTTTCACAATGAAGGCGTCCTTTGGCGCGATCATGTCTGAAAGGATCCTGGCGCCTGCCGAAGTTGCCATGCCTTCCACGTCGATGTTGGCCTTGACTATGACAGGTATACCGTGAAGAGGTCCGCGGACTTTCCCCTCAGCCCTTTCCCTGTCCAGTTCCCGGGAGTCCTCCAGGGCGGAAGGATTCAAGGCGATCACCGAGTTCAGTCCCAGGGACTTATCGTAGGCATTGATCCTGTCGATATACATCTGAGTCAGCTGCTCAGATGTCAGATTCCCCGCTTCCATCTCCTTTTCCAGTTCATCTATTGTGGCGTCCATCAGATCAACGGTGGTAAAAAGATCGTTCAGAGATTTCACCGCAGAGGTCAGCCTCACCCTGACAGGCTCATACGGGATCACCTCATCCTGCCCCTCCCATTTGTCCAGGGGCAGAAAATAAAAGCACAGTACAAAGATCGTCACGACCAAAAGTATCGAGACTGCCGTAAGTCCTGTGCCTTCAATGTTGTTTCGCCTCTGTCTGCTGCTCATGCCCTTAGGTATTCTTCCGGAGTCATTCCCAGATCATATTACGTTCCAGGGACTCTGCGGCCAGCCTGAGGCCGGCGGCATCTTCCTCGCTGAAGCGGTCGTAAAGCTTGCTGTCTATGTCCAGTACAGCCACCACCCTGCCGTCCTTGTGGATAGGAAGGACTATTTCGGAGTTGGTATCGCTGTCGCAGGCGATGTGCCCCGGGAAAAGATGGACGTCAGGCACTCTCTGCACCCGGTCCTCTCTGACACAGGTGCCGCATACGCCCTTGCCCACCTGGATGTGGATGCATGCCGCCTTGCCCTGGAAGGGTCCCAGCACCAGGCCGCCGTTCCTCATGAAATAGAAGCCCACCCAGTTCACATCGCCCAGGGCTTCCCAGAGAAGAGCAGATGCGTTAGACATGAGAGGAACGTAAAACGGCTCCTCTTCAGCCAGCTCATCCAGCTGTTTAACTGTCAAACTGTAATCTGTTGCCATGGCATGATCCTTTCGCGCAAATTTTGTTCCGTACTAACGTAATACTAATTATATACTAAAACCAAAATACATACACTATAAACCTGCAAAACCTCAAATTTCTCTTATTGACAATCCTTCCGGCCGATGGTAGTTTTTCTCTATAGACAATGGAAAAGGGATCAAACATGAAAACAGCAGCCATAATTCTGAACATTCTTATCATAATTCTGGAGATGGCGGGCGCATCCAGAAGCGAGATGAAGGTGACTCTCAGGACCTTCGTGTTTTACACGCAGATCTCCAACGCCATGACCTTCATATCCTCCATTCTTCTCATCCTCTTCGGGAGCCGCCCCTGGACGGTGATGCTGCGCTATACCTCCTGCTGCTTCATGCTCATGACCTTTATCATAGTGATCTTCGTGCTGGTCCCCATGTCCCGCGAAGTCAAGAAGCTGCTGTTCTCGGGCACCGGGCTTTACTTCCACCTGCTCTGCCCCCTGACGTCCATCGCCTCCTACATCCTCTTCGAGAGTCATGCGCACCTGTGGATCCTGCCCACTGTTCTCACATTCATCTACGGCATGGCCATGCTGTATCTGAACTACATCGGCAAGGTGGACGGGCCCTACCCCTTCTTCAGAGTCCGCCGGCAAAGCAAAACGGCCACCCTGCTGTGGATGACCGCTCTCACATGCCTCATTGCATTTCTTTCGTTCATACTGTCGAGAGCCTGACACGTGCGTCCCAGGCGCTCACTTCATTATCTCCATGGCCCAGATCCTGTCGAAGGCCTCTTTTAATTTGTCCGTTTCCACGGTGAGAGCGGCTCTCAGGTAGCCCTCTCCGCTTTTGCCGAAGGCGCTTCCCGGAAGCATCAGCACGTGGGCCTCCTCAAGGATCCGGTCCGCGGCCTCCGCCGAGCTTAAGCCCGTAGCCTTGATATTGATAAATAGATAAAATGTCCCCTTGGGCGGATATATCACGCTGAGCTTGGGGATCTTATTGATCTCCTCCGCCGCAAAAAACATGCGCTTCCTGTACTCCTCCACCACCGGCGGAACCACTTCGCCCCTGTGTCTAAGGGCATATATGGCCGCCCTCTGGGAGACCGACGGCGCGGTGAACACCACGTTCTCGTTGATCTCCTGGATGGTACGTATGATGTCGGGATGGGCGATGATGTTCCCCACCCTCCAGCCGGTCATGGTGAAGTTTTTTGAGAAGGAATTGAGGGTTATGGCCCTCTCTCTCATGCCTGGAAGGGACGCGAAAGGAACGAAGGGGTTCTCGTAGCTGAAGGCCGTGTAGATATCGTCGGCGATCACCACCAGATCGTACTTCTCCGCCGCCTCTGCGATCTTCCCCATGTTTTCAAGGGAAAGACAGCTGCCCGTAGGGTTGCAGGGCGTGTTGATCACCAGAGCCTTGGTCCTTTCAGTAATCAGGCTCTCCAGCCTTCCCACGTTCACCTGGAAATCCTCCTCTTCATAGGAGAGAAGTTCCACAGGAACGCCTCCGGCAAGCTCGACCTGCTGGAGATATGGGGTGAAGTAGGGTCCCTGAAGGATCACCTCGTCCCCGTCATCCAGGATGGCCTGAAGAGCCAGGAACATTCCTTCGCAGGCCGAAGTGGAGACGAAGATCTCCTGGTCCGCCACGTCCATGCCGTATTCCTCTTTATAGTATTTTGCGATCTCTGCTCTCAGCTCCGGGTCGCCCCTGAAATCCGTGTACCTGGTGTGGCCGGCCCGGGCATCCTCGAAAGCCTTGTCGATTATTATCTCGCTGGTGGTCAGGTCCGGGTCGCCCAGGCTGAGATTTATCACGTCATCGAAGGCCTTGGCCTTCACGTCGGATGCACCCATGGCGGTACCGTGGTCCACCTGATATTTTTTTGCAACAAATCTGTTCATATCTTTACCTCTGACCGGTTCATCATATCTCTCTCAGGAATTCCGCGAACTTGTCCAGACCCTCTCTCAAAAGTCTGGAGTCGAAGGCGTAGCCGATCCTGACGGCGCCTTCCATCTCGAAGCACTCGCCCGGGGTGAAGAGCACTCCCTTCTCCTCAAGAAGCTTCACGCAAAGCTCGTGCGAGGGCATGTCCTTGCGATAGTAGACCAGGGCGGTGGTCCCTGCCACAGGTCTCTTGTAGTAGACCTCCGGAGTCTCGCTGACCCACTGGTCCAGGATCTGCCGGTTCTTGAGAAGGATCCCTCTGTTTCTCTCGAAGATCTTATCTTTGTTGGCCAGAGCCAGCGCCGCCAGCCTGTCATCGATGGCGCCGCAGCTGATGGTATCGTAGTCGCGCCTCTCGTGGCAGGCGTGGATCAGATCCTTGTCCTTTGAGACGATCCAGCCCAGGCGGAGCCCCGCCAGAGAGAAGGTCTTGGACATGCTTCCCACGGAGATGCCCTTTTCGTAAATGTCCACGATGGAGGGCATGTAGCTGCCGTCCTCGGATATTCCCCTGTACACCTCATCGCAGAGGACGTAGGCGTCCACCGATCTGGCTATCTCCACGATCTCCTTCATCACATCCACCGGGATCAGCGAACCCGACGGATTGTTGGGATTGTTGATGGTGATCATCCTGGTGTTCCCGTCCACCAGGCTCCTCATCTGGTCCAGATCCGGCAGGAAGTCGTTCTCGAGAGTCAGATTGATTATCCTTACATCGGCCCCGATGGATTCCGGAATGGAATAGTGCTGCTGATAGGTGGGCATCACCGAGAGCATGTTGTCGCCGGGCTCGATCAGAGTGGTGATCACCTGATTGTTGGCTCCGATGGCGCCGTGCAGCGGAATGATGTCCTCCGGCCCCACGTTCTCATAGAGGCCGGCGATCCCTTTCAGAAGCTCAGGCGATCCGAAGATGTGACCGTAGGTCAGCCTGGTGTCCGCAAGGCGGGTCATGTACTCACTGACGTCCTCCCCTGCCAGTTCCAGCAGCTCTTTTATGGTGAGGGAGTCGATGCAGGTCTCAGCCAGATTGTAGGTGCACTGCTCCTCATACTCGTTCATCCATCTTTCTACCTTAAAGGTCTTGATCTTCATAATGCGTCCTCCTTCATGCGGGGTCTCACTGTTTGTGTAAAAAACCAAATTAGTTTCAAATAATTAGAATATATCACCAAAATACCACATTTTTGACCGTCCTGTAAAACGGTTTTTCGCAGAATGCAGACTGTTTTAATAAAAAAATCTGACCCGGATCAGACCGGATCAGAAAGCCGTTAGTCAGCACTATTTCTTTTTATCCTTGCCTCGAGGTTCACCTCCTCCCCTCGAAATGATTATATCATATATTCATATTTGGTGGTATAATCAGTCCCGGCGCGTGTTTTTTGCGCAAAACATCCATTTTGCAACTGTCAGTTGGCAGATTGTAAGCTCTGTTTGGTGGTGTGCAACCGCATATTTAGTTAAGCTGAGACCGTAAAAAGAAACACGCACCAATGGAGGTAACGAAATGATTTTAGCAGAAACCATAGTACAGCTCAGAAAACAGGCGGGTTGGTCCCAGGAAGAACTTGCAGACAAATTGGGAGTGAGCCGCCAGGCAATATCCAAGTGGGAGAGCGCACAGTCGGTACCCGACCTGAACCGCATCCTGGACATGTCCGGACTTTTCGGAGTGAGCACAGATATATTATTAAAGGATGACCTCGGTCCGGACTTCGGTCCCGAAAGCGTACCGACGGAACTGAACGACACCGATAAGCCCCTGAGAAAGGTGAGCATGTCGGAAGCCAACGATTATATAAGCGTGCGCCTTGCAGCCGCGCCGAAGATCGCCCTGGGCGTCATGCTCTGCATCCTCTCTCCCGTGCTTCTAATAGCGCTCTCAGGCCTGCAGGAGCTCGGCAGGATAAGCCTCTCCGAAGGCCAGGCTGCCGGCATCGGCGTTCTGGTCCTCATGTGCCTGGTGGGAGCGGCAGTTGCCCTCTTCATCATCAACGGAATGAAACTCGGAAGATTCAGCTACATCCAGGAGGATGCTCTGGATACCGCCTACGGCGTAAGCGGCCTGACCAGAGACCGCAAGGAGAACTACCGTGAGCGTCACACCACCATGCTTACCGTGGGTATCGTCCTCTGCGTGCTGTCCTGCATACCCATTTTCATCGCCATGATCGTGACCGCCAGCGACCTTCTCTCAGTGCTTTCGGTATGCTTACTGCTGACCATGATCGCCATAGGCGTCTTCCTGATCGTCAGCACCTCCATCGTCCAAGACACCTACGACGCCCTGCTGGAGGAAGGCGATTACACCAGGCAAAAGAAGCAGGCCTCCAGACACTACGGCTACATCTACGGCATATACTGGCTGGCAGTCGTCGCAATCTTCCTTCTCATCAGCTTCCTTACAGACTCATGGGACAAGAGCTGGATCATCTGGCCCATCGCCGGCGTAGGCTGTGGCATCCTGGCGGGAATACTCCGGGGAGTGGCAAACAGGAAGGGAAAATGAAGCTCACATGTTTTGCACTGAAAAACCCGGATCTGATGATCCGGGTTTCTGTTCGATTCAAACTGTTCTCAGCAGAACTGAAGCTCGATGATGAGCATCACCACGCCCAGCAAAGCATAGATGCCGAACAACGGTCCGACCCACTTCAGATACTTGTCGTAAGTGATGTTTGTCATCTGAAGTACGGGAAGGATGATGTTGGTGGGTGTCACCAGGTTGATGAGTCCCTGTCCATAGAGGTAAGCTGAGATGACCAGCTCTCTCGGAAGACCTACCGTGTCCGCAAGAGGAGCGATGATAGGAATGGAAAGGATAGCGAGTCCTGATGTGGAGGCGATGAAGAATCCCAGGATCACGTAGATCAGCATTACTGTGACTACGAAGAGGATGGGGTTCATACCTTCTACCCACTGAGACATGGTGTACAGAAGTGTATCGGAAACTTTGCCGCTCTCGAGAAGCATGTTCACCGCACGTGCAAGTCCGCAGACCAGAGCTACGCCTACAAGGTCGGAAGCTCCGCCGATGAAGACCTCGCCGATCTTTCTCTCGTTCATGCCGCCGATGATTCCCATGAGAACTCCGCTGACCAGGAACAGAACAGCCATCTGCTCGAACCACCAGTCGAGCTTCACAACGCCGATGACCATGATGATGAATGTCAGGAAGAACATGCAAAGTATCAGTTTGTCCTTTCCGGTCATTGCCTTCTCGTGCTCTTCCTTGTATCCGAAGTGCTCTTCTGTCCATGCATTGTTCTCATAGTTGATCCCGAGCCTGGGATCAGCCTTAACCTTCCCGGCATATCTGAAGATGTACCAGAGGGTGAGGACAACACCAACGATCAGGCCGATAAGTCTCGTGGTGAGACCTTCGCTGAAGTTGATGCCTGCCGCGGAGGAAGCGATCACTACGGAGAAGGGGTTTACTGTGGAGAACATGCAGCCCAGAGCTGATCCGCACCAGATCGCAGCGACACCTGTCATTGCGTCATATCCCGTCTTAAGGAAGATGGGGATGAGGATCGGATAGAATGCGATGGTCTCTTCGCACATACCGAAGGATGTTCCGCCAAGAGCGATGAGGAAGCAGACAACTGCGATGATGATCTGCTCTCTGCCCTTGGAAACTCTGGCCAGTTCAGAAATACCGGCGTTGAACACTCCCAGGTAGTTTACGATTCCTACGGCGCCTCCGATCATGAAGATAAAGAATATGATGTCGATGCAGTCATAGACACCGTAGGGGATGGACATGAGGAAATCTCCCAGTCCCTGTCCGTTCTGCTCCTGAGGCACATACGTCCCTGAAACAGCCATAGGCTTGGAGATATTGCCTCCGGTGAAGTTCTCGAGTCTGGCGTTGATGCCCAGCTGATCGAGTGACTCCTGAGTTGCTTCCATTTCTTCGCTGGAGCCGTCCGGAGCTGTGATCACGAACACGTCTGCGTCTTCATCGTAGGTGAGCTTTGAATACTCGCCCGCGGGAATAGCATAGGTCAGTATCACGGCAATGATCATGACGATAAATAATACCACATAGGCCGAAGGGAATGAAAACTTTTTCTTTCCGTTACTCATTGAATTCTCTCCTTTCAGAAAATTAACGGTCTTCATAGGCCGCACATACCATTATATCTTAGAAAAAAATCTTTTCAAGGAAACCAGACCATTTTGTTAAAACATCCAAATCATTCAGTGGCATTTAGTTGTTTTCATATATAATAATGCACAAAACATTAGAGAGACCGCAGGGAACAGCCCTGCGGTCTCTTTAGAGTGTGATGAACTATAAATAACTATCCAGTTATTTTACCTTTTTCTGATGAGCCTTCTCACCGCAAGGATACATACCGCTGCCATGGCCAT
>CAJOKT010000027.1 GCA_905235115.1 uncultured Peptostreptococcaceae bacterium | reverse complement strand
TACTTACAAAATTCTCACACTATGAAGTTTTCAAGGTTCAACACGCCATACGCGCGGCCGTCGTTTTTCGCGACAGCTTTATTAGATTACCACCCTTCCTTCCACATGTCAAGGGGGTTTAATAAAAATTTTATAAGAATTTTTTTGCCATCTTTTTGACATATTTCACCTCGTTGCCTCCCCTTCCAAGCTATGGTATAATGCCCTTGAACACATCAGAAAAGGACACAAAATAGGGA
Organism: uncultured Peptostreptococcaceae bacterium; assembly: GCA_905235115.1. GTDB lineage: Bacteria > Bacillota > Clostridia > Peptostreptococcales > Anaerovoracaceae > RUG754. The sequence goes on along the minus strand of CAJOKT010000027.1, from coordinate 35,474 downwards.
AACAAAATGAGGATAGACAAGTATCTGAAGAACTCCAGGCTCATCAAAAGACGCTCCGTCGCCAAGGAGGCCTGCGATGCAGGAAGGGTCTCCATTAACGGCAAGACCGCAAAGGCAGGATCAGAGGTAAACGTAGGCGACGTGATCCATATAGAATTCGGAAACGGCAGCCTCACCGCCCGGGTCACCGACATAATCGAGTCAGCCAGGAAAGAGACCGCCGCCTTGATGTATGAGATAATTGATTAGACCCTACGGGCCCTTCTCATCCGGATCTCTTATATCATTTTATCATTCCCGTACCTGTCAGCCGAACAGGGCCGTGGAATAATATCTGTCGCCACTGTCAGGAAGGAGGACCACTATGGTCTTTCCTTCATTTTCTTTTTTTGAAGCAAGCCAGAGGCCTGCCCAAAGTGCCGCCCCTGAGGATATTCCCGTGGAGATGCCCTCTTTCCTCGTAAGGAGCCCCGCCGTCTCGTACGCGTCAGAGTCTTCCACCCTGATCACTCCGTCGTATATGTCACGGTCCAGGATCTCGGGAACGAAGTTGGCCCCGATGCCCTGGATGCCGTGTGGCCCGGCATTTCCTCCGGAAAGGATGGGTGATGACGCCGGTTCAACGGCGTACACTTCTATGCTCTGTTTTTTGCTCTTAAGATATTCTCCCGCGCCGGTAACGGTGCCGCCGGAGCCTACGCCTGCCACAAAGATGTCTACACACCCCTCCGTGTCCTCCCAGATCTCCGGTCCTGTGGTCTCCAGATGGGCCTGAGGGTTCACGGGATTTGTGAACTGCCCGGGGATGAAGCTTCCCGGGATCTCGCGGGCCAGTTCCTCTGCCTTCTCGATCGACCCCGCCATGCCTTTAGAGCCCGGGGTCAGCACGATCTCCGCGCCGTAGGCCTTGAGAATGTTCCTCCTCTCGGCGCTCATGGTCTCGGGCATGGTGAGGATCACCCTGTAGCCCTTCACCGCCGCCACCATAGCCAGACCTATGCCTGTATTGCCGGAGGTGGGTTCTATGATGACAGAGCCGGGACCCAGTTTCCCTGAAGTCTCGGCATCTTCGATCATGGCCTTTGCCACCCGGTCTTTCACGCTCCCTGCCGGGTTCAGGTATTCAAGTTTCGCAAGAAGTCTGGCACGAAGCCCCCTCTCCTTCATGAGGTTTCCCAGTTCCACGAGAGGCGTGCGTCCCACCAGCTCCGTTACGTCCTTATATATCTTCATCTATCTTCTTACGAATTTGCCTGCTATGCGGGCCAGCTTGTCTCCCTTGGGAAATTTTCTCAGCTCGTCAAGAGTGATGGCCTTGAATGCGAACACCGCCACAGCGTACACGAGTACGCCCACAACTATGGCCAGAAGGCAGCAGACGGAGTTATTGCCCAGGATCATCATGAATAAGTTGTATGACAGTCTGGCGCAGACTCCCATGACCAGAGAGGCCAGAAGAGGCTTCACATAGGTATCTTTCGGATCGAACTCCACAGGAAAGTTCTTCTTGAGGTCTTTCATGCAGAGGTATGAGCCGATGGCGCAAAAAACTATGGTCCCCACAGAGGCTCCGTTCACATTTATGGGGCGGATCCCGACCAGTATATATGTAAGCAGCACCTTGAACACAGCACCTATGGCCATGTTCTTTACGGGAAGCATCTGCTTGTTGATGCCCTGAAGTATGCCTGTCAGTGTGACCAGCGGCCCTTCAAAGATGTTGGTCAGGGACATTATGGCGAATACCAGAGCCGTGCTCTTCACCTCTTCAGCCTGCATTGGATAAAGCAGCAGCAGGATGGGATATGCCAGAGCCACCATACCCACCGTGCAGGGTAAAGCCATGAGCATTGTCGCTCTCATAGAGAACTTCATGTTGTCTTTGACCCCCTCATAGTCTCCCACCTTGTATCCCGCTGCAATGGCGGGCACAAGGCTCATGACTATGGCCTGTGTCAGCACCTGAGGCATTCCCACGAGGGACGAGCAGTAGCCCCCGAGTTTACCGAAGAGCACTCTGGATTCGGTCAGTGTGAAGCCTACGGCCTGGAGCCGTCTCATTACTATCATGGAGTCTATGGCATTTACCATGGGGTATATGCAGGCTCCTATGGTGATGGGTATGGAGATGATCAGAATCTCCTTCACGATGTCCTGCCAGGGCTCCACCACCGCAAGAGATCTGTGCCTCGCGATCTGGCGGAAGATCACCCTTCTGTTCAGGAGGTAAATTATGACTGCCACGAAAAGTCCGGCTGCCGCGCCTGCGGTCCCGCCGAATATGGCGCTGGCTGATATCTTGTCGTATCCCACCCCTGCACGGATCAGGTAGTAACTGAGGGACAGTCCGATGACCACCCTGAACAGCTGCTCGATGATCTGAGACACTGCTGTCGGGTTCATGTTCTGCCTGCCCTGGAAATATCCCCTGTAGGCCCCCATGACGGGTACCAGGAACAGGGCCGGAGCTATTGCCTGGAGGGCATATTTTGTACCGGGATTCTTCAGAAGGGAACTGTCTATGAAGTCAGCTCCGAAATACACTATGGCCATGGACACTCCGCCGATGACCGCCATTACTATTACCGAAACGTTGAACACCTTCTGTGCTCCCGCGTAATTCTTCACCGACGTCCTTTCGGAGATCATCCTGGATATGGCTACCGGGATGCCCGCCAGGGATATCAGCAGGAAGAAGCTGTATATGGGGTAAACGGAGCTGTAATAGGACATTCCTTCCGCTCCGATCCAGTTGGTCAGAGGAATACGGAAAAATACTCCCATCACCTTGACAATTATTCCGGCGATGCCCAGTATGGCCGCCCCTTTTAAAAAGCTGTTTTGTTTCTGCTGCATATCTTTCTATACCGGTCCGGGCTCAAAGCTTGCCCAGAATATATTCAACCGATCTCTGTACTTCGTAAGCCGTTTTTTCAACGTCTATGCCTCTGTACTCTCCGTTTTCGAAAAGCACTGCCCCGTCCGCCATGGTCATCATTATATCAGAGCCTGACATGGAATAAACCAGGTTTGTCAGCATGTCGTGGACGGGGTACATGTTTGGTCCGGAAATGTCCAGCATGATCAGGTCAGCGTCGAACCCTTCCTTCAGAAGTCCGGAGTTCATCCTGCCCTGGGCTATGGCTCCTCCTCTGGTCGCCGCGTACAGTGTCTCCCGGGGCGTCACCACCGTGGGATCTCCTGAGGTGAGCTTGGGGAGCAGAGCGAATAGTTTCATCTCCTCGAAGAAGTTCAGTGAGTTGTTGGAGGAGACCGAATCTGTTCCTATGGCCACGTTTATTCCCTCTCTCAGGAATCTGGGAACGTCAGCGGAGCCAGAAGCAAGCTTCATGTTGGATGCAGTGTTTATGGCAACACTTGCCCCCTTTTCCTTCAGAATTGCGAAATCTTCATCTTCAAGCCAGACACAGTGGGCGGCCAGAGCCTTCGTGTCCAGGGCTCCCAGATCATTGAAGAACTGCACCGGGGTCTTGCCGTGCCTTTCCTTGCACTCCTCATGCTCCTTCCTGGTCTCAGAGATGTGGATGTGCATTATGGCATCGTGATCCTTTGCGAATTCAGATATGGCCCTCACCGCCACAGGTGTCGCGGTGTACTCCGCGTGTATGCCTGTGTCGATCCTGATCCTGCCCTCTTCTATGCCGTTGTATGCCTCGAAGGTCCTCTTCACCTCCTGGAATTTGGGAGAAAGCCAGGGGTCCGAGTCATCGAAGTGCGCTATGGCTCTGGAGATGTTGGCCTTGCAGCCTGCGGCAGCCACTGCCTCCACCATGTCATCAACAAAGAAGTACATGTCGGAGTGGGACACGATACCGAACTTCAGACCTTCAGCCATGTTCAGAAGCGTCCCCCAATACACCGCCCTTCCGTTCAGTTTGTCCTCGAAGGGAAATATCTTCTTGTTGAGCCAGTCCTGGAGCAGCATGTTCTCTCCGTAGCCCCTTAAAAGAGACATGGGGGAATGTCCGTGGGCGTTGAAGAAGGCGGACATGAGAAGCCTTCCCTTGCCCTCCACGGTCCTGCCGTAGTCCTCTTCAGGCTCAGAAGACCCGATATATGCGATCTTGGAACCCTTCACTCCTACGTACTTATGTTCCTCCGTCCGGAGATCCTCATTGAGAATTGTTATGTCTTTAAATAGCATATTGACTCCATACGCGGTCCCGCGGCCGCAGTCTTAATGGGTTAATTATATCATGCGGTCTTTTTGTTTTCCACGAGTATTTCAAGAAGTTCCGTCACTCTGTCCAGATCTGTTCCGGTCTCGGTCCTGAGCCTGATGAAGGGATGGGTCCCCATGTGCGCAAAAAACTCGCCCTTGAACCTGTCCTGCGCGTTCAGGATACCGTAGGCTGTGATGGCGTTTTCGTCCCTGAAGTCCAGGATGTACTTCCTGGTATGTTTTGCGCCTCCAAGCTTCTTTAGAGCCATGGGCGAAAGCTTAAGATCCTCCGGATCGTTCTTGTCCACCCGGATCTTTTCGATGCCCATGATCTCCGACATATACCTTATATAGGATATCTTCATCAGGTCCGATGTCTGACCGGGGATGTCCCCGAAGCGGTCCATGAACTCGTCATTAAGGTCTGCGATGTCCTCTCTGGATCTGACTCCGGAGATCTTCTTGTACATCTCAAGCTTCAGGTTCTCGTCGGAGATGTAGCTGTCCGGAATGTATGCGGATACGGGGAATTCCATGGTGGACTCTTCGCGGTCATCGGTCACGATCTCGCCCTTCAGCGCCCGCACCGCGTTATCCACCATCTTGCAGTAAAGCTCGTATCCGATGCTTGCGATATGGCCGGACTGGGCGGTGCCCAGCATGTTGCCGGCCCCTCTTATCTCCAGGTCCTTCATGGCTACCTTGAAGCCTGCACCGAACTCGGTGAACTCCCTGATCGCCTTGAGCCTCTTCTCCTGAGACTCGGTAAGAGACTTGTCCTTCTTGTACATGAGATAGCAGTAGGCCAGTCTGGCGGATCTGCCCACCCTGCCTCTCATCTGGTAGAGCTGGGAAAGACCGTATCTCTCGGAATCCAGGATCAGCATGGTGTTGGCGTTCTGGATGTCCAGACCGGACTCGATGATGGATGTGGACACCAGCACATCTGCTTCCCCGTCCATGAACTTCATCATGACGTCCTCCAGAGCATTCTCGTTCATCTGACCGTGGGCTGTGACCACCCTGGCCTCCGGCACCAGTTCCCTGATCTTGTCGGCCACTCTGGAAAGACCTCTCACCCTGTTGTATACGCAAAACACCTGGCCCCCGCGGCCCAGTTCTCTCTGGATCACCTCTCTTACCACATTGTCGTCTTCCTCCATGACATAGGTCCTCACCGGATACCTTTCCTCAGGGGGCTCCTCGATGAAGCTCACGTCCTTGATGCCTGTGAGGGACATGTTCAGCGTCCTCGGAATAGGTGTGGCGGAAAGCGTCAGCACGTCCACGTTGGCCTTCATCTTCTTGATGGTCTCCTTGTGATCCACGCCGAAGCGCTGCTCCTCGTCAACCACAAGAAGTCCCAGGTCCTTGAACCGGACATCCCGGGAGAGAAGTCTGTGTGTGCCTATTACCAGATCCACTTCGCCTTTTGCCAGCTTCTCCACGGTGGTCTTCTGCTGGGATGCGGTCCTGAATCTGGACAGCACCTCTACTTTGAAGGGATATTTCTCGAATCTTTCCTTTAATGTGTAATAATGCTGGTTGGCCAGTATGGTGGTTGGAACCAGCATGGCGGCCTGCTTGCCCCCTGCAAGGCACTTAAAGATGGCCCTGGCGGCAACTTCTGTCTTTCCGAAGCCCACGTCGCCGAGAAGAAGCCTGTCCATGCTCAGCGGACTCTCCATGTCCTTCTTGATCTCTTCGGTGGCCTTCAGCTGATCATCGGTCTCCTCATATGGGAAGTCCTCCTCGAACTCCCGCTGCCAGGGAGTATCCTCCGGGAAGGCATATCCCGGCTTCACCTGCCTTCTTGCGTATAGTTCGATCAGATCTTCAGCCATGACGGCGATGGCCTGCCTTGCCTTCTGCTTGGTGGCCTTCCATTCGCCTCCTGAAAGCTTGTTGATCCTGGGCTCTCCGTCTTCGTTTCCTATATATTTCTGGACCAGGTCCATCTGCTCCACGGGAACGTACAAAAGGTCCTTTCCCTGGTAGCGGATCTTGATATAGTCCTTGATCTCCCCTTCCACCTTGAGCTTGTGGATACCGTCGTATCTTCCGATGCCGTGGTTCTCGTGGACCACGTAATCCCCTATGGAAAGACCGGAAAAGGAGCTGAACATCTGGTTTCTGGTTCTGGTCTTGCTTTTTTTGCTCCTTCTGGGGTGCCCGAAGATGTCAGTGTCCGTGAGCCAGACTTTTTTGTCGCTTGAAAGCTCGATGCCTCTGGTCAGGCTCCCGCTCAAAAAATTTATGCCCTTAAGTTCTTCCCTTTCGGCGAACTCTCTTAAGTTAGCCAGTCTCTCCTCCGAGGAGGAAACGATGTTCACCTGATACCCCCTCTTAAGGTAGGAGGCGATCTCTGAGGCCAACACGTTCATCTTACCATCGAAGCTCAGGGGCTGCCTGGAACGGACGTCGTAGACCTTGTCGAAGGCCGCCACACCCCTTACCTTCTTCGGGAACGGAGTGAAGATGGTCAGGTCATGCTCCTTCATGAGCTTAAGCATATCCTCTGTTCCTGACAGAGACTCCTTGTCTCTGGGGACTGCAGTGCCCCTCTCCAGGTTCAGGGTAAAGTCCGAAGCCTTCTCCCTGTCGGTAAGCTCCAGTATCTCGAAGATCCTGTCCGGATCGTCCAATGCGATCAGGCTGTTTTTTCCAAGATAGTCCCAGATGTATTCAGGCTTCTGGTAAAAATACTGAAGATAGTGACGGAGGATCCATGTCTCTCCCTTGTCCAGTATTCTCTCCTCCAGTTCGTCTGCGGTCTGCCTGACCTTGTCGGACATGACCGCCGCCAAGTCCGGATCGGTCTCCTTCTTCTCTATTTCAGCTGCCCGCTTATAGTATTCTTTTTTTAACTGTGACACACCTGATTCCAGGAACTCCCGGGTCCCCGTAAGTTCCACTGCGGGACAGACCGTTACGCTCTGAAGGTTCTCCAGGGACCGCTGGGACTGACTGTCGAAGATCCTGACCGAATCCACCTCGTCTCCGAAAAATTCGATCCTTACGGAGTCGTCCATGTCCGGCGGGAAAACATCCACAAGCCCTCCTCTGATGCTGAACTGGCCGGTGCCCTCCACCAGAGGGTATCTCTCGTATCCCAGGTCGGTAAGATATGCCGCGATCTTCTTAAAGGGCAACTCCTCTCCCACCCGGAATGTGAGCTTCTTATCCATGTACTCCGAATGCGGAGGGAGCTTCTTTATGGCACACGAAACAGGCGCCACCACCAGAAGGGGTACCCCTCTCGACAGCGCCTGAAGCACTTTTGTTCTGTTGATGATGATGTCCCGGTCCTCCGCATCGGACCCTGTGAAGAATCCGTCCTCACCGTAAAGCGTCCGGATCTCTCTTCCCGGAAGGAAGAATCCCAGATCCCCGGCCAGATCTTTTGCTCTCTGGTCCGTGGATACGATGACAAGAGCCTGGCTGCGGTCCCTGAGGAGCTCTGCCAGGTAGGGAGAAACGCGGCTGTCGCTCAGCCCGGCGTAATTTATCATTTCGCCTGTTCTTCCTCTTCGGAAAGCTTTTTGAGCCTTCCCGGTTTTATATTGTATTCCTGCATGGCGTGGGCCACGCCATGCTCCACTATGTCACAGGCAGCCTCTGCCGCCTTGTTCAGAGCATTCCAAAGGGGATCTGCCTCCTGTTCCGTTATCCTTCCGGTAACGTAATCGATCAGATCCTGGCTGCCGTTTCCGCCGATACCCACTCTGATCCTGGGAAAGCCTTCCTCTCCCAGGCAGTATATAACATTTCTCATGCCGTTGTGGGTCCCTGATGAGCCCGACGCTCTTATTCTGAGATACCCTTCAGGAAGGTCGATATCATCGTAGATGACGATGAGATGGTCCATTGGAACCTTGTAGAAGTTCACCACTTCTCTTACGGCTTCCCCGGAAAGGTTCATATAAGTCTGGGGCTTCACAAGGATCACCTTCTCGTCCCCTATCCTTCCTTCTCCCAAAAGGGCCCTGAACTTGAGCTTGCTGATCTCTATACCGTGCTTGTCTGAGATCAGGTCCAGAGCAAGAAATCCCATATTATGACGAGTGCACTCGTATTTTTTGCCCGGGTTACCCAAGCCGGCTATTACATACATCTCAAAATACGCTCACGCTCCCGCGCAGGCCGCGGGAGCATGAATGAAAAATTCCTGATATCTGATCTAATCGAACAGAGCTGAAACGGATCCGTTGTTGTGTACCCTGGTCATGGCCTCTGCGAAAAGCGGGGCCACGGACAGCACCGTCATATTGTCCAGCTTCTTTTCCTCGGTGAGAGGAATAGTGTTCAGAAGAACCATCTCCTCGAACACGGAGTTCTCTATCCTCTCGATGGCGGGACCGGAAAGCACCGCGTGGGTGGCGCCGGCGTAAACATTCCTGGCACCCAGGTCCTTTATGGCCTTGGCAGCATTACATATGGTTCCCGCGGTATCGATCATGTCGTCGATTATGATGCAGTTCTTGCCCTCGATGTCACCGATAATGTTCATGATCTCGGACTTGTTGGGCTCAGGACGTCTCTTGTCGATGATGGCGATGGGGCAGTTCAGAAGCTCGGCCACCGACCTTGCCCTGGTCACTGAACCGTGGTCCGGGGATACGATGCACATATCCGGAAGAGCCTTCTGCTTAAAATAGTCCGCAAGAATAGGCATTCCCAGAAGATGGTCCACGGGGATATTGAAATAACCCTGGATCTGGTTGGCGTGAAGGTCCATGGTGATCACTCTGTCAGCGCCTGCAGCCACGATCAGATCCGCCACCAGCTTGGATGTGATGGGATCTCTGGCCTTGGCCTTCCTGTCCTGCCTGGCGTATCCGTAATACGGGATCACTGCGTTGATCCTCCCCGCGGATGCCCTCTTCATGGCATCGATCATGATGAGAAGTTCCATGAGATTGTCGTTCACCGGATTGCAGGTGGACTGGATGATGTAGCAGTCCACACCTCTGACCGTTTCCCAAATGTTCACAGAGATCTCTCCGTCGCTGAATTTAGTTACTGTAGCTTTTCCCAGGGGCTTGCCCATGATGCCGCTGATCTCTTCAGCGAGGCCTACATTTGAATTACATGTGAAGATCTTGTAATCCGTGAATGCCTGACTGTTCAATTTGACCTACCTTGCCTTTCTTGTAACCAGTTCGATAATTATTTTATTTGAGAGCATCAGACCTATTTCTGATACTTACCCTTCCAGAGTCCTCTCTTGGCCACCCAGTTCTTCTTGACGTAAGCCCTGGAGCGCGCGATGTAGAGTGAATCCGGCTCTACGTCTTCCGTGACAGTGGATCCTGCAGCAATGTAGCTGCCCTCTCCCACGTGCACCGGAGAAACCAGATTGGAGTTGCATCCGATGAAGGCGTTGTCATCCACCGTGGAGCGGTGCTTGTTTGTCCCGTCGTAGTTGACGAATACCACTCCGCAGCCCAGATTGATGCCTCTGCCGAGATCCGCATCCCCGATGTAAGTCAGGTGTGATGCCTTGGTATTGTCGCCCAGGATCGCATTCTTGACCTCTACGAAGTCTCCTACCTTGCAGTTCTTACCGACCTTGGAGCCCGGTCTCATGTAAGCGAAGGGACCTACCTCGGTCTCGTCGCCCACCTCTGACTTCAGGATGTATGAGCTCATGATCTTGACGCCGTCTCCGATGATGCTGTCCTCGATCCTGCAGTTCTGATCCAGAACGCAGTTCTTGCCGATCACCGTATTTCCCTTGATGACGCAGCCCGGTCCGATGAAGGTGCCTTCACCCACCTGTACCGTATCGTCAATGTAATAGTTTTTTTCTTCCATTTCTGATTACCTTCTTTAGCACAAAAATCTCTGTCTGAGAACTTATTATATCATACCGGCAAACCTTAAATCTATACCGGATATGCTTTATTTTCCTTATCCAGAAGCTCCGGATCCAGACCGTGAAGTCTGGCGTCTCTCTTTCTGAAGAACTCTGTGGCCACCTCCGGGAACAGAGCATAGCTCAAAACATCCTCCTCCTGGATGGAGTATTCCTTCACCTTCTCTCTGAGTTCATCCAGCTCCGGCTTGAGCAGATCCGCCGGTCTGCAGGTGATGGGTTCCTCGTCCCCCAGGGCCTTCTTCTGGACTTCCGGGTCAAAGGGAAGGATGGTCTTTCCGTATTCGCCCTTTAATATGGCCTTGGTCTCCTTGGAGATGATCTTGTATCTTTCCCCCATGAGCACGTTGAGCACAGCCTGAGTCCCCACGATCTGAGATGAGGGCGTGACCAGAGGAGGCTGTCCCAGATCGTTTCTCACGTTTGGCACCTCCTGGAGCACATCGTAGAACTTGTCGGATGCGTTCTGATCCTTGAGCTGGGATACCAGATTGGAGAGCATTCCGCCGGGAACCTGGTAGAGAAGTGTTTTGATGTTCACGCCAAGTACCTTGGGGTCTATCCTTCCTTCCTTGATGTACCTTTCCTGAAGGGGTCTGAAGTAGTCTGCGATCTCCGCCAGGAGGTTCTGGTCAAGTCCCGGGTCATATTCCGTTCCCTCGAAGGCCTTGCAGATGACTTCGGTTGCAGGCTGAGATGTTCCCATGGACCATGGCGAGATCGCAGTATCGACTATGTCGCATCCCGCCTCGATAGCTTTCATGTAGGACATGAGAGCAACTCCTGATGTGCAGTGGCTGTGGAGCTGTACCGGGATCTTAACAGCCTTCTTGAGGACCGGTATGATCTCTGCGGAAGCCTGGGGCGTGAGGATTCCGGACATGTCCTTCAGACAAATGGAATCTGCTCCCATGGACTCCATGTCCTTGGCAAGCTTTTCCCAGTATTCCATGGTATATCCCTTGCCGAGGGTGTATGAGAAGGCTATCTGTACCTCCCCGCCCTCTTTCTTTGCGGCCTTCACGGAAGTTTCCAGATTTCTCAGGTCGTTCAGGGCGTCGAATATCCTTATGATGTCGATGCCGTTTGCGATGGACCTCTGTACGAAGTATTCCACCACGTCATCGGCATAATGTCTGTAGCCCAGAAGGTTCTGTCCCCTTAAGAGCATCTGGAGCTTAGTCTTGGGCATCCCCCTTCTCAGTTTTCTCAGCCTGTCCCAGGGATCCTCGTCCAGGAACCTGAGGCACGCGTCGAAGGTGGCTCCTCCCCAGCATTCCACCGAGTAGTAGCCTACGTCGTCTATTTTGTCAAGGATGGGGAGCATCTCCTCCGTCCTCATTCTTGTGGCTGCCAGAGACTGATGAGCATCTCTCAGCACGGTTTCCATGATCCTGAATTTTTTGTCAGCCATGAATACTCTCCTTATATCTATACGCCGAAGACCGCCATGAACAGTCCGGCGGCAACTGCTGTTCCGATAACTCCTGCCACGTTGGGTCCCATGGCGTGCATGAGAAGGAAGTTCGTGGGATCCTCCTCAGCGCCGACCTTCTGAGCAACACGGGCTGCCATGGGCACGGCGCTGACGCCTGCGGCACCGATCAGCGGATTTATCTTGCCATGGGTCAGACGGCACATGATCTTGCCGAAGATCACTCCTGCCGCGGTCCCGAAGGCAAAGGCCACCAGTCCCAGGCCTATGATCTTAAGGGTGGTGAGTTTAAGGAATGCTTCAGCTGAAGCTGTGGCTCCGACGGAGGTGCCCAGAAAGATCACCACGATATACATGAGGGCGTTTGAAGCCGTCTCCTGCAGCTGTCTCACAACGCCTGATTCTCTGAACAGATTTCCCAGCATGAGCATTCCGATGAGTGGCGCGGTAGAGGGCAGAATGCTGCAGACCACGATTGTAACAACTATGGGGAACAGTATCCTTTCCTTCTTGGATACGGGTCTCAGCTGATCCATCTTTATGGAACGCTCCTCCTTGGTGGTCAGAGCCTTCATGATAGGCGGCTGGATGATAGGTACCAGTGCCATGTAAGAGTAAGCGGCCACTGCTATGGGTCCCATGATGTCAGCCTGTCCCAGCTTCATGGCAAGGTATATGGACGTGGGACCGTCCGCACCGCCTATGATGCCGATGGCCGCGGCGGATTCCGAACTGAATCCCATGAGCATGGCAAAAAGGTAGGCTGCGAAGACTCCGAACTGAGCCGCTGCTCCCAGAAGGAAACTCTTGGGATTCGCGATCAGAGGGCCGAAGTCTGTAAGGGCGCCCACTCCCATGAATATCAGGGACGGAAGAATGGTCCACTCGTCCAGTTTGAAGAAATAATTGAGCAATCCCCCCTCCTGCATGATGGGAGGATATATGTTAACCAGAAGCATGCCGAAGGATATTGGCAGAAGAAGCAGCGGTTCATACTCCTTGGCTATGGCCAGATAGAGGAAAAAACACGCCACCGCCACCATGGCAAGATTCCCTATGGTGAGATTCGCAAAGGCCGTCTGACCCAGGAGATTGCTCAGCGTTTCAGAAATATATTCCATAATGACTTCCTTTTACATGCATCAGCCTATTACAGCCAGAAGGTCTCCTGCTTCCACAGGCTGTCCCTCGGTCACCGTGATCTCCTTTACCACTCCGTCAGCGGTGGCGACCATGGGTATCTCCATCTTCATGGCTTCCAGGATGACCACTGCGTCTCCCTTGACCACGGTCTCCCCGGCCTTCTTTGTGATCTTCCACACCTTGCCTGCGGCACCGGCCTCAAGTCTTACTCCCTCCTGCGCTGCAGCCTGCGGGGCCTTTGGCGCAGGGACAGGCTGAGAGGCTTCAGGTGCAGCCGCGGGTGCTGCCGGCGCCTGAGCGGCCGTCTGAGCGGCTGCCCCCATCTTTTCAACTTCTACTTCGTATTCTTTTCCATTGACCTTAATGATGTACTTCTCCATGAGTATGCTCCCGATCTATCTTCTTCTCTTAACTGATCTTACTACGTACTGCTGATCCGCCTGGGATAAGGGCATGCCGGTCACCGGCGCCGCTTTAGTCTCGAATGCTGCTATGGCTGCGGTGATCACAGCTGTCAGTTCGCCATCGTCCTCTTCGGCCGCAGTCTCCGCCGCAGGCGCGGCCGGGACCGGCTCAGGCCGGGATTTTTTGTTGTAGAAAAACACCTTGAACAGGTAGATGATGAAGCTTATGAGGATCAGTATCGAAAAAACCGTCCCCATGCCCATCAGCGTGTCCATCAGGGCTTTTATCAAAATTTCCTTAAGACCCATCACTACCTCCTAACAGATGTTGGCGTAGGACTCCAGGGCTCCCGCCAGGAACTTTCTGGTGTCGGCGGGGTCGATTATCCTGTGGCACAGGCCTTTCTCCTCCAGCACTTCCGCAGTGGAGTGGCTCTCTTCGTACCTTTTGGCCTCTTCCCCGATGTTATCCACGGACTGGGGTCCGCTGACCAGCTCGGCAGCCTGTCTGGGATGTATGATGTTGACCTTTGATCCCTCCCACATGAACGTAAGGTCGAATGCCGGGCCTGCCAGCACACTGTAGGCTCCCCCCATGACCTCTCCTGTTATGATGCAGATCTTGGGGATCTCAACTTCGGTCAGAGTCCCGGCAAGCTCTGCTGCGTTTCTCAGCACCGCATCCCTGTCCTCATCGCTCCTGAAACCTTCAGTCCTCAGAAACTCTACGAATCCAAGGCCGAACTTGTCCGCAAGAAGCACCAGGTCTCTCGCCTTTATGAGGGCTTCTGAGCCGAGAGCGTTCTCTCCCTGCTCTCCGTTTACCGCCATGGCTGCCACCATCAGACCATTGATCCTGATGAAGCCTGCGGCGAGACAGGGTGCGGTACCTTCCTGTATTTCAAGGAACGCGCCGTTGTCAGAAACCGCCTTGAGAAGCTCACGGCCGTTGGAACCGAGTTCCGGTGCATTCCCGATCCTTCTGTTGAGATCGTCGTCAGTCCGGAATTGGTACGGAAGAAGGTCTCTTGAAGGAGGCATCCTCAGGATGATGTCCCTGGCCTGCAGCACCGCCTTGTCTACCGGCATGTCCTTAAAGAAGAAATCCGCCAGAGTGCATAGGGCCTCCACCTGACCCCGGCAGTTATCTCCGGCGATCATGATCTGGAGGATCTCCTTTTTTGCGGTCTGCACCACCCTGTAGAGGTCGGAGAAAGCATAGAGAGCTTCCGCTCCCTCCTCCACTGAGAAGCCGGTGGAATCAAGGAATCCCACAATAGGAGCTCTTGCCTTGAGAGCCAGCCTGTAAACGCTCTTGATCTTTTCCGCGGCCTTCACAGAGAAGGCTCCGCCTCCTGCGGAAGCGTCCTGGAGAAAACAATAGACCTGCTGCCCTTCCACCGTGCCGTAACCCGTCACGACAGAGCAAACAGATCTCTCCCCAAGCTCGCAGAAACTTCCTTCATCAAATATGAGTCCGATATTTCCTTTTGTAATCATAGGTATCTCCTTCTGTAAACACCAATACATGTTTAGGATAACACATGCGCTGTTGACATGAAACAGTTTTTTGAATATTCTTTAAAGTGGAATTCGAACAAAAAGGAGGTAAAGAGATGAAACGTACGGAAAGGATCGGGGCATTGATCCGCATACTCACAGATAATCCGTCCAAGCCTTTTGCGCTCAGGTATTTCTGCGACATGTTCGGCTGCGCCAAGTCCAGTATTTCGGAGGATATCCGGACCGCATCAGAAGCCATAAGACTTACGGGCACCGGGTATCTTGCGACCATCTCAGGCGCCAAGGGAGGCGTCATGTACGTGCCGGACATCTCCGATGAGGATTGCGCTGCTCTTCAGGAGGAATTCTGCAAAAGATTAAGAGACAGCTCCAGACTTCTGGGAGGCAATTTCGTTTACACTTCAGATATATTCTATGACCACAACATAATGGGGAGGCTTTCCAGGGTCTTCGCACGGATCTTCAGGGACTGCGGCGCGGATTACGTGGCAACCGTAGAGACCAAGGGCATCCCCCTGGCATACAACGTAGCGTATCTTCTGAATCTTCCCCTTGTGATAGTAAGGCGCGAGGCAAATATCTCCGAAGGGTCCACCATAAGCATCAACTATATCTCCGGATCCTATGACAGGCTCCAGAAGATGTCAATGTCCAAACGTTCCGTGAAGAACGGCTCCAGGGTACTCATCATAGACGACTTCATGAGAGGCGGTGGTTCGGTCACCGGGATCGCTGAGATGATGAACGAGTTTGAAAGCAGGATCGTCGGTGTGGGCATCGCCATCGTATCCGCTGAACCTGAGAAGAAAAAGGTCTCTGACTACGTAAACTTCATCGACCTGGTCCGGGTGGATCCCGAGAACAGGATCATTGAAGCTTATCCCCACACGGATATTTTTGAAAAGGCTTGAACAGGCATGACCATAGTGCTATAATATTGCTGTAAAAATTAATAGTTTTGCTTTTTGAAATCAGAATCAGAGAAAATGAATATTACTGAAGTTAGGATCCGCAGAGTAGAAGGCACAGCAAATCTTAGAGCAGTAGCATCAGTTACATTTGATGATGAATTCGTCGTTCACGACATCAAGGTCTTCGAGGGGAAAGTAGGCCCCTTCGTAGCCATGCCGGACAAGAAGATAGGCGAGGAGGAATACCGGGATATCGCACACCCCATCACCCGCGCCTTCAGAAAGCGTCTTTTGAACGCAGTTCTCGAAAGGTATGCCCAGCTCAAGGCTGAGATCGAGGCTGAGGATCAAGGAAACGAAACAACTGAAGATGTGACAACTGAAGAATGAGAAAAACTCCCCTGAACCATTGCGCGATCAGGGGAGTTTTTATTTTTTGAGATAGATCACCGCATCTCAGTCCGATAATTCGTGGAAACATGAGCACTGCCACACTAATATTTGACTCCCTTATTGCTGCGGGACAGCATCTTGATAATCATTTTTCGGAGAGTCTTACATATACTGTCACTGTGTAAAGAAATTACTCTCTCATTTGGAAAAATAATTCAAACTACTAAATAGAGTACCTACTTAAGTCAGGTCTTCAGTCGATCTCGGTACCCACTTCATCGGAATTCCGGATGCTATCTTTTGTTAGCTATTTCATGCTGCCGGTCTTCTCGAATCTGGAGTGCCAGCTCAAGGCTTCGTCCAGGATGTGAGGAGTCTGACATGGTGCTTCTTCGCAGGCCCTCTTGAAGTAATCCATCAGCATATCTCTATAGTCCGGGTGTGCGCAGTTCTCGATGATCGCCACTGCTCTCTCCTTGGGAGAAAGGCCTCTAAGATCGGCGTAGCCCTGCTCGGTGACGATGACCTGCACCTCGTGCTCCGTATGATCCACGTGAGGACACATGGGTACGATGGATGATATGGCTCCGTCCTTGGCGACCGAGGATGTGGTGAAGATCACCAGCTGGGCGCTTCTTGAGAAGTCGCCGGAGCCGCCGATGCCGTTCATGATCTTTTTGCCCTGAACGTGGGTGGAGTTCACGTTGCCGTAGATGTCCACCTCAAGGGCTGTATTCATGGCGATGAGCCCCAGTCTGTGGGCGACCTCGCCGGAGTTCGATATCTCCTCAGGTCTGAATATCACGTGCTCTCTGAAGAAATCTATGTTGTCGAAGAAGTCCATCTGTGCCTCCGGCGACGGTGCCAAGGCCGTGCAGGAAGCCACTGTGACCTTGCCGCACTTGATCAGGTCCATCATGGAGTCCTGTATCACCTCAGTGTAGCAGGTCAGTCCTTCGAACTCAGACTCCTTGAGTTCCCACAGAACGGCGTTGGCAACAGAGCCCACTCCCGACTGGATGGGAAGCAGAGACTTGCCCAGTCTGCCCGCTTCCACTTCCTTTCTGAGGAAGCTGATGATGTTGGCGCCTATCCTCCTTGAATCCTCTGAAATGGCTGCCAGAGGCCTTGTGAGGTCATTCTTGTCGGAAATAACTATGGCCTTTATCTTATCCCAGCCGCACTTGACGTATGGTGTCCCCACCCTGTCTCCCGGATGTGTGATGGGAATGGGTCTGCGGTTGGGTGCCGGTTCGGTCATATATACGTCTGCCGTGCCCTCGAGTCCCAGAGGCTTGGCCATGGCGATCTCGACGATGACGGAATCCGCCATCTGCACGAATGTGGGAACGTTTCCTACGGATGTGGTGGGCACCAGGTCTCCATCCTCCGTGACGGCAAGAGCCTCCACCAGAGCGATATCCGGCTTCTTCACGTGGCCCAGGGCCACGAATTCTGCGGATCTTCCCAGGTGCATATCGGAGTAGTTGACCTTACCTGTGTTGATGGCCTTTCTCAGGACGGAATTGGTCTGATAAGGGATCCTCCTCTGAACGATACCTGCCTCGACCAATTCTGTGTCCACCTCAGGACCCACAGATGCTCCTGAGTAAAGCTCGATATGGACTGCTTCCCTTCCCGCCTTCACCTGCTCTGCCAGTGCGTGGGGCACGACCTTGGGATATCCCGAGTTAGTGAATCCGCTGATGGCTACGGCCATTCCGTCCTTTATCATGTAAGCTGCCTCTTCAGCGGACATGATAAGGCTCTCTCCTCTGTCCGAACGGATACGTTTCTTAAGTTTCTGATCCATGTTTTCCTCCAAAAAATAGTTCTCGCTTAGTACATTTTAACAAATGGGCACAGGATATCAACAACAATATTGTTCTGCGATTGTTTTATTTTTTGCACTGCGCAAAAAACTCAAGCCGCCGTCCAGGCCGGGACAGCGGCTTTGTCTATAGTCTTGATCTGCATTTTGACTGCAGTGATGATCAAATACGTTAAACTGACATCAGTGCCCGATCAGATTGACCAGGAACATTGAGATGCCCGGGATGTAAGCGATCAGAAGCAGGCATATGAACATTGCCAGAAGGAACGGCATTGCAGCCTTGGAAATGACCTCTATCTTAAGTTTGGACACTCCGGAAGCGACGAAGAGGTTTACACCATAAGGCGGTGTTACGAATCCTATGGCCAGAGCCACCGTCATGGCTATACCGAAGTGTACCGGGCTCATGCCTATGCCTATGGCAATAGGAAGCATTACCGGGGTCAGTATGAGGCATGAAGAGATATTGTCGATGAAGCATCCCACCACCAGGAGTACCAGAAGCATAAGTGCCGTCAGCAGCCAGTCCTGAGTTACGGAATTCAGAAGAGTGGCGGCTATTTTCTGGGGGATCTGCTCCATTGCAAGATATGACGCAAACGACATTGAGAAGCCTAGAGCAAGACCTGTGTATCCGTTCATGTTCTTTAAGAGAATCGATTATGATCTTAAGCGTAAGTTCCCTGTAGATCACAACGCCTGCGAACAGTGAATAGACAGTGGCAACTACTGCAGCCTCCGTGGGAGTGAAGATGCCGGTATAAATTCCGCCCAGGATGATGACCGGAGCCAGCAGTGCCCAGAAGGAGTCCAGGAAAGTCTTCCAAACGCTTACCTTTTCGGTCCTGGTGTTGCCCTTGTATCCGCGCTTGTGCGAAATGATCCCGCATACAAGCATCAGGCTGAGACCGATCAGAATGCCGGGAATAACTCCGGCCTTGAACAGATCTCCGACCGAAGTGCCCGACGCGACTCCGTAGATAACGAACGGTATGGAGGGCGGGATGATGACGCCTATGGTTCCCGCAACTGCAGTAAGGCCCGTGGCGAAGCCTCTGTCATATCCCTTTTCATCCATTTCGGGGATCATGATGGAACCCATGGCGGAAACCGTAGCGGGGCCGGAACCGGATATGGCAGCAAAGAACATGCAGCCCAGTACCGTAACATATCCCAGTCCTCCGGTGAACTTACCCACGAGCACGTCTGCAAAGTTCACGATCCTTCTGGCTATGCCGCCCAGAGACATGAGGTTGCCGGCAAGCATAAAGAAGGGAATTGCCAGGAGCGTGAATGAATCCAGACCTGTGAACGCCTTTTGAGCGATCATTACAGTATCTATATTGCTCGTAAGAAGCATCGTTATTGCCGTAGCAGTTCCAAGAGAGATACCGATCGGAACTGACAATAGCATCAATGCGAAAAATATGGCAAACAGCAACAGAATATTCATTACTCGTCGCCTCCTTCCTTAACAGGTCTGAAGCGTTTGATAAAAGACTCCACGAGCCTTATGGACATAAGGCCCATGCCAACGGGAATAGAGAGATAACAGTACTTCAGCGGAATTCTCAGAGCACTGGATACCTGGCCGAATTTGGCGATAGCGTTGATTGCTTTTATTCCCATACAAAATACAAACACAGCAAAAGCGAGCCAGACTATGGTGACGAATATCTCGACAACCATCTGCCCTTTTGGAGAAAACTTGTCTCTGATCATGGTGATCCTGAGCTGTGAACCTCTCTTTGTCGCGTAGCTGACACCGACCCAGGTCTCCCAGACGTACAGGTACCTGACCAGTTCCTCTGACCACACTATGGAGCTTCCGAAGGCTCTGGCACACACCTGCGCGAAGATCAGTATGGTACTGAAGGCCAGCGCAGGTACCAGCAATATCTCTTCGAAGTGATCCCAGAGATATAGAAGTTTATTTTTCATGACTGTAACCTCTGTCTTGAATAAAGGGGTGATCGTGAAATATCCCGGACCGGCAGGCAAAAGCCCGCCGGTCCGGGCAGATCAGAGATTATCCGAATTAACCTCTTGCATCACGGATGGCCTTGGCCATTTCCATGATGTTTTCGTCGACCTCTACAAGGTCCCAGACGTCCTTTGTAGCTTCAACGAGCTTAGCGATCTCTTCATCGGGAAGAGTATCGAATGTGACGCCTGCAGCCTCCATTGTAGCCACCAGTTCGTCCTCGAGCTGGGTGTTCAGGTCACGCTGGAACTTCATGGCCTCGAAGGAAGCCTCGGTGATGACCTGCTGCAGATCCTCGGGAAGGCTCTGCCAGAATTCCTCAGACATTACGACTGCGTTAGCTGCATAAAGGTGATGTGTGAACGTGTAATAGGGCTGTACTTCATAGAGCTTGTTGGTGTAAGTAAGAACGATGCCGTTGTCCTGGCCGTCTACCGTACCGTTCTGAAGTGCTCCGTAAAGTTCGGAGAATGCCATGGGTGTGGGGTTGGTTCCCATTGCCTTGTATGTGGCAATGTTAACGGGAGACTCCATTACACGGATGTCGAGCCCCTTCAGATCGTCAGCTGTCTTTACAGGGTGCTGATTGTTGGAGATGTTTCTGAAAGCATTCTCACCGTAAGCGATGATCCTCATGCCATACTGAGGAAGCGTAGCTGCCAGGGCATCGCCGAATTCTCCGTCCAGATTCTCATAAGCTTCTTCCTTCGATGTGAACAGGAAAGGAAGGTCGCAGACTGCGAAGTCAGGTGCGAAGTTGGCAAGTGTGGACAGAGGTCCCTGGCTTGCCTGAACTGTGTTAAGCTGAAGAGCTTCGTAGATCTCACGGTCTGAACCGAGAACTGAGTTGTTCTGAACGATCACTTCGATCCTGCCGTTTGAATGCTCTTCAATGTAGGGTTTGAAGACTTCAAGAAGCGCTCTGCCTGTGGCTGAATCGTCCTGAACTGTGGTTCCTATGGTCAGTGTGAACGTCTCTTCAGGATCGGCGGGAGTGGGTTCATTGCTGCCGCCACCGCATGCAGCAAATGCAAATACCATGCATACTGCAAGCAAAAGTACTAATAACTTTTTCATCTTTTCCTCCTTTGTGATAATAAACCTTTCTATAAAAGCCCTCTCGGGATTTTATCGTGTTGACCGGCAGGTCATGGTCAGGCAATGACGCTTCCCGGATTCAGTATCCCGTTCGGATCGAAAACGGCCTTGATGCCTCTGTAAAGTTCGATCTCCTTAGGATCTTTCATCATCTCCAGGTCGGTCCTTCTGATCTTTCCGACTCCGTGCTCGCCAGTGATGGTCCCTCCATAGCTGAAGCACGCCTCATACATCCTGTTTTTCAGTTCCTCCGCGTATTCAGGGGCCTGCCCGTCCACCAGCCACATATCGTTATGTACGTTTCCGTCAGCGATATGGGCCAGAAGGCTGGACCCGGCGTTATATTCCCTGGCAAGGCTTTTCAGGTCACGTATGAATTCCGCAATGTGCGAGATGGGAACAGCCATGTCGAAGGAGTCGTAGAGCCAATCCTTCTTGAAGTTATACTGTTCGCCTCTGATGTGCAAAAGATCCAGCTGCTCCTGCTTCTTTTCGGCGTAGAGGGTGTCATAGCTGTGATTTTTCTCGCAGATATCGTTGATCACCCTGCAGTCGTCTATGAGCGCCTGCTCCGTCTTTTCTGAGAGCATGATCAGAAGATCTGCCTCGCCCTTCTCTGCCTGCCACTTCATGCCCAGAGCCTTCGAACTGCCTTCCCAGAGGAATTTGTCCATGTACTCCACTGCAAGCGGTGACACGCCGCTCTTAAGTATCTCCATGACCGCATTGGTGGCGTCATCGAATTTTTCGAAGGGGGCAACGATCGATGCGGTAAAGCTGTCGTTGGGGAATATCTTGAGAATGACTTTGGTAATGATGCAGAGTGTGCCCTCGGAACCCAGTATGAGTTGTGTCAGGTTGTATCCTGCATTGTTCTTCACCAGTTTACCGCCGAGTTCCAGGATCTCTCCTGTGGGAAGGACGACCTCAAGACCCATGATATGCTTTCTCATGACGCCGTGTCTGACAGCCCTGGCTCCGCCGGCATTGGTGGCTGCCATGCCCCCCATCTGAGCGCCTTCGTCTCCCGGATGTACAGGAAATCCTATACCTTTGTATTTATCCAGCTCCTCCAGGAACTGCATGAGAGTCACGCCGGCCTCCAGAACTGCTACCATGTTCTTTTCATCGATCTCCAGGATACGATTGAATCTCTCCATGGAAATGATGATGCTCTCTTCCGTGGGAGTGCAGCCTCCGCAAAGGCCTGTGGATCCGCCTCTCACCACTACAGGGATCTTTTCCTGATTGGCATATTTCATTATTTCACTGAGTTCCTCAGTGTTGGCGGGCTTCACAGCGACCGACCTTTTATCAGCCTTGGGTCTGAAAGTTTTTTCTACCTGATCGTAAAGGAAGGATTCGATATCTTCTTCGCCCTTGATAAAATAATCTTTTCCAACTATTTCTATAAGTTTGGAATGATCCTTCTCCGTCATGGTTCAGCCCTCCTTCCTGCTGAATCTTCTGGTCAGTGCAGGAACTACCTCGTAGAGGTCTCCCACTATGCCGTAATCTGCAATGTTGAATATAGGGGCCGATGGGTCTTTGTTGATAGCGATGATCGTATCTGACTCCTTCATGCCCGCCATGTGCTGGGGCGCTCCTGAGATCCCGCAGGCTATGTATACGATGGGCTTCACACGGTGTCCGCTGTATCCCACCTGGATGGCGCTGGAGGCAATGCCGGCATCCACCAGAGCTCTGGATGCGCCGACAGTTCCGCCAAGTGCGTCTGCAAGGGCTTCAATGATCGCCATGTCTTCCTTGGTCTTGACCCCGCGTCCTGCGGAAACGATCACATCCGCTTCCGAGATGTCCTTGGCTCCGATATCGGTCACATCGACGATCTCACAGCCTTTGATCTCCGTGGAATAGGCTTCGATGGTCTTAAGCTCGGTCCTTCTCCCTTCGTTTCTTCCCGCTTCCGCAAACTCCTTGTACCTTACAGTGCAGAACTTGGGGAACGTAACTGTCTTTATGTGAGCCAGTATGTTGTCACTGAACGCAGGTCTCACCTGGATGAACTCTCCCGCTTCATTTACTGCCAGATCCGTGCAGTCGGCAGTGAGCCCAGTCCCCAGAGCACATGCGATCCTCGGCGCTGCGGAGCGGCCGAATTCAGTTGCTCCGATAAGGCAGACCATGGGACTGTATTCCTCGACGAAGGCTACAACGTTCTCTTTGTAGAGGATCTCCTCTGACACTCTGAAACACTCGCCCTCGATGTGGTATACTCTGTCCGCCCCTCTTTCCATCAGTTCCGTGACGTCCGCACCCTCCGGTGCGACGACGAGGGCTTCAAGAGGCTGTCCCAGTTTGTCCGCGATCTCCCTGCCCTTGTTCAGAAGTTCATAGGCTACCCTGTGTATTCCCTTATCCGTATATTCGCAAAGGACCAGTATGCCCTTATAGGTCTTTTCATTCGTCATGATCTACACCAGTCCTTTCTCGGATAATACTTCTTCTATCTTCGCCGCAAAACCCTCGGTATCCTCTCTGAAGATATGAGTGTCTCTGGTGATGATCCCGGGGACCACGACCTTGCTGACCTTGGTTGGAGAGCCGGCGAATCCGGTATTCTCAGGTGTAAGATCATCAAGATCGCCGATGCTGAGTATCTCCACGTCCTGTTCCAGGGAGAGCAGCTTTCTCTTTACCGTAGGAAGCTCGGGTCTTGAAACGTTTTTTGTTACGCTTACGAGGCACGGGCAGGTCATGACTCTATCCTGTCTCCTGCCGCTGATGTTTTCCACTGAAACTCTGACCTTGCCTTCTTCAAGCCTGATGGAGTCGACGTAGTAGCTGTGAGGTATTCCAAGGAACTCCGCGACCTCAGCTCCGACCTGAGCGGTATCTCCGTCCACGGACTTCTCACCGCAAATGATGAGATCGTAGTCCTTGATGTGCCTGATGGCAGCCGAAAGTATCCTTGCGGTGGCATAAGTGTCCGAACCGCCGAACTCCCTGTCTGTCAGTAGGACCATCTTGTCTGCACCTTTGGCGAAAGCCATCCTCAGGGATTTCTCGGATCTGGGAGGTCCCATGGTCACTGCCGTTATCTCCACGTCTTCATAAGCGCGCTTAAGATCCACAGCAGCCTTGAGAGCGTTCTCATCGAAGGGATTGATCTCCGCATCCGCTCCGGCACGGTTTACGACCCCCTTTTCACTGTCAAACTTAACGGTCGCCATATCAGGTACTTCTTTTATCAGTACGAGTATCTCCATACAGTCTCCTTATAAAGCACAAAAAAGTTGACGCTCCGGGACAGATCAAGTGCATCGGTCTGCCTTGCATCAACCCTTCAACAACCACACTTAACAAATAACACCTTTCAAAATACCGTTTTATTAGTATCTTGTTTGTATTATATTATACTCCGCTGACAAATAACTGTCAATTGAATTATAATGCGCTGTCGCCTCATAAGTATGCATCTATAAAACCAAACACTTTGTCATAATATGCCTCAGGATCCTTGTAGCATGACTGTGCGTGGCCGGCGCCATGAATTATCACGATCTCCTTTTTCTGCGATGCACAGGCCTCGTAGAGATCTTTCGCGTCATTTACCGGGACCAGCCGGTCCTCGTCCCCATGGATGAAGAGGACCGGCACCGAACATTTGACCACCTCATTCATGGCGGATGCGTCCTTCAGATCGTATCCTCCCCTGATCAAAAGCCATATCCTGGCAGATCCTATAAGACCCATGTCAGGTATGCCGAACCAGTCTTTGAGTTGTTTCCTGAACATGCTCATGGCGTCCGCCATGGCACAGTCCGATATGATGCAGGCCACATTGTCCGGCAGATCCAGCCCGGACATCATCAGGGCGCATGAGGCTCCCATGGATTCTCCGTGGATCACGATCCGGGAATCCGGATAGGCCCCAAGTATCTCGTCCATCCAGACCATAACATCCCCCCTGTCCGTCCAGCCCATGCCTATGAAATCTCCTTCGGACTGTCCCTGGCAGCGCAGGTCCGGGCACAGGATGTTGAAGCCCTTGTCGTAGTATCTGGCTGCATAGTGATACATCTCTTCCTTCCATCCGGTGTACCCGTGAAGGAGGATCACCCAGGGCTGCCCTTCCGGGTCGGGCTGTCTGAAGACCGAAGCTATGAGCTCATACCCGTCCCGTGACAGGGTCTTGACTTTGATTCCGTCAGCCTTTTCCAGGAAAGCCTGTGCCTCCTCCCTGGCCATCCTGGTGTTCTCTGTGATCTCGTCTGTCTGAACCATCTCGGAGTAGCTCTGGTCCGTGACCCGCTGGAAGGCGTCAAGCTTCCTCATGAAGTCCGGTATAAGAGCGGCGCTTACCAGGATGTTCACCCCTATGTTGTAGAGGACGAACAGGATCACCATAACTATGAGAATTATCTTTTTTGCGGAACGTTTCTTCTTCATGATAAAAAGATAACTGCCCCTTCGGGGGCAGTCAATGTTTTTGTGCCTGTATCAATAGAATGTGGCTACTTCCTCCTCAGGGGGATCGCATTTGACCATTTCCTTAACGTGGAAGACCGGTCCCTCGGATTCGTACATCTGGTTGTACTCCTTTTCGATCCTGGCGGTCATGATGACCCATCCGCCGTGCTCCAGATCCTTGACGTTGTCGTACTTGCCCACCAGTCCTCCGAACTGTATGTCCTGGACACAGCAGGTCATGATGTGACGTCCGATGACGAACTCGTCCTTCTTGAGGCCGCCGCCCAGAAGGGTCCTTCCCCTGAACCTCACCGTCTTGCCGTAATAATTGGGCTCGTTCTCGTTCATGTCCGAGTACCACAGAGCATAGTCCTTGTCCTCGATGTCGATCACGGGAGCGTTCATGTCGAATGGCAGCGGGTCCTCGATGGAATCCAGCTCGATGTCGTTGGGTCCGTACTCATAGATGATGTCGCATCTTCTGTTGGCCTGACGGACGATCTTGTGGAGAGGCATCTTGTCGTCTTCCTTCTTCATGTGCTTGAAGACGATGGTCTCCGTGGACTTCAGTTTGTCATACACCAGCTGCCTCATGTTCTGGTTGTACTGGGCGAAGTTCCTGCCGTCAGCGAAAGTCATCTCCTGATAGACCACCCAGTTCTCCGGCATGTTGTTGTAGAACAGATCCAGCATCCACATGCCGTTGTACTCCACAACGACTCTCACAGCCCTTGCCAGATGGATCGTGTTGCTGAACCATTCTTCAGTCATGGTATCAGGGTCATCTACGACC
The DNA here is from genome assembly GCA_905235115.1 of uncultured Peptostreptococcaceae bacterium. Classification (GTDB taxonomy): domain Bacteria; phylum Bacillota; class Clostridia; order Peptostreptococcales; family Anaerovoracaceae; genus RUG754. The sequence continues at coordinate 9,460 of CAJOKT010000027.1, read as the reverse complement.
ACAGTTCTGACGTTGGAGGACGCGAATCTCACCGGTTCGTACTCGGTCTCCCCCTCCTCCATCACCAGAAGCAGAGTCTTCTGGCCGTCGTTGAACTTGGGGTCTTCCAGGGTCTCCTGTATGAAAGTTGTTTTGCCTGAATCCAGGAATCCGGTAAAAAGATATACCGGTATTTCCTTATTGTTCATAATTAATTATCTCCTTTTGGTACAAAACATCATAATCTGAAGAGTTCCCTGAGGGAATCCTCTTCAAGACCTGTGCCTATGACCACTATTCTTCCCGTAACTTCAGCGGTGCCTGTCCTTACGTCCACATCTCCGGGTACGTAATCGAAGTGGATCCACTGTCCGTCTTCGCCTTCCACGATGCCCTTGCACCTCAGCACCTGTCCGTAATCTCCGAAGGATGTGAGGGCGTTCAGGCACTCCTTGATGCCCTCCGCTGTGTATTTTGTGGTGGTCTCATATCCCAGCGAATCGAAGATCTCGTCTGCGTGATGGTGCCCCGGTCCGTGATGATGGTGGTGATGGTGATGTCCATGCTCATCTTCATGTTCATCGTGTTCATCGTCGTCATCGTGGTGATGATGCCCGTACTCATCCTCATCGTCATCATCGTCGTCATCGTGGTGGTGATGGTGATGCCCGTGTCCATGTTCATGCTCATCCTCGTCCTCATCATGGTCGTGATGGTGGTGATGCTCGTGCTCGTCATCCTCATCGCGGTGATCTCTCTCCTCCTGAGCCAAAAGTTCTACGGCCATCTTAAGAGTGTCCTTGTTCTCCATGGCCTCAAGCATCTTGGCTCCGTCCAGGAGATCCCAGTCTGTGGTAACGATCACCGCATGATCGTTGTGAGATCTGAGAAGCTCCACCACAGCCTTCAGTTTGTCATCTGCCATTCCCTGAGTGTGGCTCAGGATGATGGCGGAAGCGTGCTCCACCTGATTGTTGTAGAACTCGCCGAAGTTCTTCATGTAGACCTTGGCCTTCTTAGCGTCGACCACTGTCGTGAAGGTGTTGAGCTCAAGCTCCGGGATGTTCAGCCCTTCAACTGCGTCCACTATGTCGCTGAGCTTGCCCACACCGGATGGCTCGATGAGGATCCTGTCGGGATGGAACTGCTCCACTACCTGCGACAGAGCGTTGCTGAAGTCTCCCACCAGGCTACAGCAGATGCATCCTGCGTTCATTTCGTTTATGATGACTCCGGAATCCTTCAGGAATCCGCCGTCAACGCCGATCTCACCGAATTCGTTCTCGATGAGGACTACATTCTCTCCCTGATAGGCTTCCTTGATGAGTTTTTTGATGAGTGTGGTCTTGCCGGCTCCCAAAAATCCGCTGAAAATATCAACTTTTGCCATTATTTATCACCTCTTATATATGATCTCGGGCTTCCGCCCTCAAAATTTTCCAGAACATTATACCACAAACAGTTCCCGATAACCAGCAGAAGAAATATTTTACGGCTTGAAATCATTTTTTGCGTTCAGGCCGCATGGATCCCGGGATGATTACGGCCGGCATGGTTTTTTGTGTTCAGTCCGCAAGAGGCCCGCTGCGCCGCCCGGGCGCGTTTTTCCCTGAACGTTAAATATGCGCCGCTGGGGCGCATATCATGATCTCGCGGGATCTGTAAGATAAAAGATTACTGCTCGTTCTCTGCCATGATGGTGTCGAATTCTCTGACTGCCTTTTCAAACTCCTGATCATCTTCGATGTCGATGAGTTCAAACTCGTCGTCTCCGACTTCCTTATATCCGTACAGATAAACGTCATCGGTATCATCGTGGGGGATGAGAGCGATGTACTCCTTGCCATCGCAGTCAAAGACGCCCATGATCTCGCATTCGACTTCCTTGTCATCGTCGAATTCAAGGGTGATGATATCGGCCTCTTCCTCTGCGTAGTTTTTCTTATTGTCTGCCATGTGTATACTCCTTACCAGCAAAATCTTAAACTGAATATATCATGAAACCTTTATTTTGTAAAGATTATGAGTCTTTCGAGAAAAAATTCATTATGCTCTGGGCATTCTTCTCATTGATCCCCGGGCATTCCATGAGTTTCTCCGGAGAAGCTTCCCTGATCTCGCTGACGGATCCGAAGTGCTCCAGAAGAGCGTTTCTCTTCTTTGGGCCTATGCCGGGGATCTCGTCCAGGACCGATCCTATGGAATTTCTTCTCCTCAGATCCCTGTGATACTCGATGGCGTACCGGTGTACCTCCTCCTGGATGGTCCCGCAGTACTTGAAGAGCATGGGGTAATTCTTGAGCAAAAGCTCATCCCCCGCAGGGTTCACCAGTGCTCTGGTCCTGTGGCTGTCATCCTTGGCCATTCCAAGGACCGGTATGTCCAGTCCCAGTTCCTCCAGCACGGTGCAGGCGGAGGTCACCTGGCCCAGACCGCCGTCCATGAGGATCAGGTCCGGCAGATGGCTGAAGCTTTTGTCTCCTTCCAGGGCTCTTGTGAAGCGCCTCCTGAGCACCTCCCTTAAGCTGCCGTAATCATCGTGGGGATCAGCGTTTCTTATCTTAAATCTCCTGTAATCTCTCCTCACAGGATCCAGGTTGTCGTAGACCACCATGCCTCCAACGGTGTCCACACCGTTGGTGTTGGAGATATCGTAGGATTCGATCCGGTATACTTCCTTCTCCTCTCCCAGTATCCTGGAAAGTACGCTCCTCAGCTCCTCTTTCCTCTCCTTCCGTGACATGACGCGCTCGGAAAGGTTTTTGGACATCTCGACAGCGTCCTTTTTTGCCAGGAGCAGCAGCTGGTACTTATCCCCCTTCTTGGGAGTATATATCTTCGTGTGAAGCATCTCAGAGATCATGTCCTGCTCGGAGATGGGCCTGGGAACAAGGATCTCCCTGGGAGGATCCGCCAGCTGGGAATAGTACTGCTTGATGAACTCGCAGGCCACCACGTCGTATTCGTCTCTCTTGTCCTCACAGGCCTTGACTGACAGGGCCACATTGGCCATGGGGAAGGTCTCCCTGCCGGAAAGCTTGCCGTCTCTTACGGTAAAAAGCGCAACAGACGAATTCTCTCCGCTTCCCACCGGAAAGACCATGTCCAGATCGCTGCCGTTTATGACGGTGACCCTCTGAAGCTCCCTGAGCGCCTTGAGAGACTCCAGCCTGTCCCTGTATACTGCGGCATCCTCGAACCTGAGTTCCTCAGAGGCCTTCTGCATGTCGGCCTTCAGTTCCTTCTCCAGGGTCTTGTCTTTTCCGGACAAAATATCCACCACCTGCTGTATGTCCCTCAGATACTCCTCTCTGGTCACAAGCCCGGTACAAAGCCCCCTGCACTCCTTGATGTGGAAGTTCAGGCATGGGGTGAAACCCTCCGGGAAGTCAGCAGTGGAGCAGCGTTTCAGCATGAACATCTTGTTCAGGAGCGCCTCAGTCCGGTTCACTGCGCCCACGTCTGAATAGGGGCCGAAATATCTGGCGCCGTCCCGTTCTATCCTGCGGGTCTTAAGAAGCCTGGGATACTTGTCCTCCATGGTGATCTTAAGATAGGGATAGGTCTTGTCGTCTCTGAGAAGCACATTATACTTGGGCTGGTACTTCTTGATCAGGTTGCACTCCAGGATCAGGGCTTCCATCTCGGTCCTGCAGTTTATGTACTCGAACTCCGTGATCTGCTTCACCATAGACCGCACCTTCTGGGAGTGGGAGGCTGAGTCCATGAAATAACTGGATACCCTCCGCTTCAGGTTCACAGCCTTGCCTACGTAGATCACATTGCCCAGCCTGTCTTTATGCATATAAACTCCCGGGGTCTCCGGGAGTTTTTTTAGATTTTCCTTGATATCGAACATTCTTCCTTAATGCGGCTCAATAGTCCCAGCCGCGCTCTCTTTGGCTTTCTTCCTGCTCCATCTGCCTGAGCGCCAGTTCCCTTATCTTTTCTTCTCTCTTCCTGCGGGCGGCCCGCTTGTTTTTTGCTCTGACCGCCAGGATCCAGATCAGAACGATCAATATGAGAGCTGTCACTCCCAGAATGATGGCTGATTCCATGTTGGACAGTCCGATTTTGGAGAATATCCAGCCTTTTTCAACAGACTTCACTGCCACCAGAGGGACGGAATCCACCTGCTCGTCGGCAAGGTAGACCACAGCCTGCCCCACCACGTCGCCTTCGTTGACCGGCGCGGTCAGGGTCTCGTCATATACAGGCTCCACCATCACAAGAGCCGGGGATGCTCCCTCCGGCAGGTTGATGATGCAGTCCTCCCCTGCCACGGCGTCCACATACTTCTCGGCTCCCTCGATCACGCGGGCCCTTCCTTCGAATTCAGTGCCCTTCTCAAATACCTGATATGGCTGGATATTGGCCCTTGCATAGGCCACCAGCTTGGCGATATCCGTGTATCTCAGGTCCACTGTGTCTCCCATGATGCATATGTACACATCAACGCCGTTGACCTCGCAGCCAACCGCCATGGTGGTGACCTGCTGAACGGTGGTGCCGGTCTTTCCTCCGAAGACCTCGTCTATTGCCGCCACGCTGATCTCTCCTGTGCTTCCGGTATACTTGCCGCCTTCCAGGAAAAGATTGGTGGTGTGCAGCGTGGCACCTTCGGGATGCTTGTTGGTAGCAGGCATCTGATAGGTGGCAGTCTCACAGATCTCCCTCACTATGGGATTCTCAAGAGAAGCCTTCGCGATGCGGCACACATCCTTCGGAGTGGCAAAATTCCCTTCAGGCACCGTCAGTCCATGTGAATTGTGGAATTCGGAGCTGATGCATCCGATCTCATTCGCCTTCTGATTCATCAGAACAGCGAAGGCATCCTCCGTCCCGGATACAGCGATGGCCAGCATCTTGGCAGCCTCATTGTGAGATTCCAGAAGAGCCAGATACATAAGGTCTCTGACCGTTATCTCTTCCCCTTCCACCAGAAAATTCCAGGTGGCGGGGAGGTCGAGACAGGCTGACGTCACCGTCACCACCTGATCCATATCCAGATTCTCCGCAACTATCAGGCAGGTGAGAAGCTTGGTGATGGATGCAGGGTCGAACCGCTGCTCTCCCTGATATTCCCAGAAATATGTGTTGGATTCGCCTACGTAGATGGCAGCCCCCTGTGCAGCGAGGTCGATGCCGTTCTTCTCTTCAGCATAAATGAATGCGAAGCTGCCCACGCAGTAGAGAACAATCATAGCGATGACTATGAGCCCCACCAGGATCGCCCTGAGTATTTTCTTATTGTTTTGTTTTGTTTGGGTGGTATTTTTCATTCTTCGCTTCCGGACGGGCCGGTAAAAAACGGGGAGGTGCCCCCATAAAGGCACCCCCACCCATACTGATGCTTAAGCTATTTGTTCTCAGCTTCGAACTTCTGCATGAATTCGATGAGAGCGTCAACGCCCTCTTCAGGCATGGCGTTGTAGATGGAAGCACGCATTCCTCCTACTGAACGGTGTCCTGCAAGGTTGATGAGGCCCTGTTCTTTGGCTTCTGCGATGAACTTCTTGTCCAGATCAGCATCGCCTGTTACGAAGGTGACGTTCATTAGCGAACGGTCCTCAACGGCAACTGTGCCCTTGAACATCTCGGATGCGTCGATGGCAGCATATAGCTTGGCAGCCTTTCTTTCGTTCATCTCCTGCATCACCTTGATGCCGCCCAGTCTCTTCAGATACTTGAATACTTCACCTGCAACGTAGATGGTCCAGCAGGGAGGAGTATTGTACATGGATCCCTTGTCAGCGTGGATCTTGTAGTCAAGATATGTGGGAACGTTTGCAGGAGCCTTGCCGATCAGGTCCTCCCTGATGATGACGATGGCCATGCCTGCGGGTGCCACGTTCTTCTGAGCGCCTCCCCAGAGGATGCCGAACTTGGAAACATCGATCTCCTCAGACATCCAGCCGGATGACCAGTCTGCTACCAGAGGAACGTCTCCGGTGTCGGGGATGTAGTTGAACTTTGTTCCGTAGATGGTGTTGTTCAGGCAGATATATGCATAGTCAGCATCTGCTCTGAAGTCTTCTTTCTTTACCTTGGGTACCCAGGAATATGTGTCATCTTTAGAAGAAGCGACGATCCTTGCGTCTCCGAATTTCTCGGCTTCTTCGTAAGCTTTCTTTGCCCAGTTTCCGGTGATGATGTAATCAGCCTTCTTGGTTCCAACCATGAGGTTCAGCGGTACCATTGCAAACTGCAGAGTTCCGCCTCCCTGAAGGAAGAGCACCTTGTAGTTGTCGGGGATGTTCATGAGTTCTCTCAGATCAGCCTCGGCTTCGTCTATGATCTTCTGGTATTCCTTGGAACGGTGGCTCATCTCCATTACTGACTGGCCTGTTCCCTTATAGTTCAGAAGGTCTTCCTTTACCTGTTCCAGCACTTCCAGGGGGAGGATGGACGGACCCGCTGAAAAGTTATACACTCTGTCATACTTCTGTTTGATCATATCTGTTCCTTTCACATCAACTGTTGATATAGATTCTGTGCGCAAAAAACTCAGCACGAAGTTCCCGCGCGAATTCATTTTAACACTTTTAAAGGTTTTAGTAAAGTGCTATACTTGATTCAGGTTTTGTAACTATATCTTTTGTATGGAGGAAATGAAATGTACAAAATTGCAACTTTAAACAAGATATCACCCGTAGGACTGGCATGTCTCACCGAAGACTACACAGTTGTAGACGATCTGGCAGCTGCCAACGGCATCCTGGTCAGATCCGCCGATATGCTCTCGATGGAGTTCTCACCGGAGCTCAAGGCCATCGCCAGAGCCGGCGCGGGTGTGAACAATATCCCCGTTGACAGATGCGCTGAGGAAGGCATCGTTGTATTCAACACTCCCGGTGCCAACGCCAACGCCGTCAAGGAACTGGTCATCTGCGGAATGCTCATGGCCATGAGAAACGTCCCCGGCGGACTTGAATGGGCCAAGACTCTTGCTCCCACCGAGGAGATGGACGTTGCCAAACAGGTCGAGAAAGGCAAATCCAAGTATGCAGGCCACGAGATCTACGGCAAGACTCTCGGAGTCGTAGGTCTTGGCGCCATCGGCCGCAAGATCGCAGAATCCTGCGCAGCTCTGGGAATGTTCATCGTTGGCTACGACCCCTTCGTAACAGAGTGCGAAGGCGTTGAGGTCTACACGGACCTCAAGGAGATGCTGTCAAAGGCTGACATCGTCACCCTTCATCTTCCCGCAAACGACGCCACAAAGAAGATGATCAACAAGGACGTGATCTCCGCCATGAAGGACGGAGTCCTGCTCCTGAACTACTCCAGAGACAAGCTGGTCAACGAAGACGATCTTCTCGAAGCTCTGGCTTCCGGCAAGGTCTCCCAGTACGTCTGCGACTTCCCCAACGACCACATGGTCGGCAAGCCGGGCGTCATCCTTACTCCCCACCTGGGAGCTTCCTCCGCGGAAGCTGAGGACAACTGCGCAGAGATGGCAGTGAGAGAGATCAGGAACTATCTGGAGAACGGCAACATCATCAACTCCGTCAACTTCCCCAAACTGGACATGGGCGTAAAGGCTCACACCAGATACGCTTTCATCCTGAAGGGTGTTGAGAACCCGGCGGAATACATCGTGGATCTGGTATCCGAACCCCTGGAGGTCTCCAAGGTAATGGCTTCCATGAGAAAGGACGGCATCAGCTACGTTCTGGTAGAAACAGCCAACGATGACGTGGTGGAACTCACCGGTCTTCCGGAGAACGTAATGAGTGTAAGAGCTATCTGATCAAGGTGAACTGATGATACACAGCATGACAGGCTTCGGAAGAAGCGAATACTCAGATCCCAAAAGAAACATCACGGTGGAGATCCGTTCGGTGAACCACAGATATCTGGACCTTACGGTCAAAATGTCCAGAAGGTATTCCTTCTGTGAGGAAAAGATCAAGCAGGCGGTAAAGGAAAAGATCTCCAGAGGCAAGGTGGAGGTATCCGTCATGGTGGAAAACATCTCAGACGGCGATACCAGCGTATCTCTTAACAAGCCTGTTGCCCGCCAGTTCTACTCGAGCCTCACTGAGCTCAAGGACGAATTCGGCCTCAAGGGCGACATCGACCTGAGGCTCCTGTCCTCCATGCCCGACGTGCTCAAGGTAACGCCTGACGTACTGGACGAGGAAGAATTCACTGAAGCCGTCCTCGTACCTGTGAGAGGTGCAGTTTCCGGACTGGAAGAGATGCGCGCCAGAGAAGGTGCTGAGCTTGCCGAGGATCTTATAGCCAAGGGAGAAAACATCAGGACCATCGTAAACAGCATCAGGGAGCGCTCCCCTCTCGTAGTGAAGGAGTACACCGACAAGCTCAGATCCCGCATCACGGATCTGGTAGGAGGTTCTGTAGAGATCCCCGAGGAAAGGATCCTCACCGAGGCAGCCATCTTCGCGGACAAGAGCGCTGTGGACGAGGAGATGACAAGGCTGGACTCGCATCTGATCCAACTCAGGCAGATCCTGACGGGAGACGAGCCCACGGTAGGCAAGAAGCTGGACTTCCTGGTCCAGGAGATGAACCGGGAGGCCAACACCACAGGCTCCAAGGCCAACGACCTTGCCATCACCAACAGCGTGCTGGAACTGAAATCCGAGATCGAAAAGATCAGAGAGCAGGTACAGAACATAGAATAGTCATTTTTAACGAAGAGCTCCGGCCGATGCCGGAGCTCTTTTGTTGAATATGCTTTTGGTCACTCATTGCGGTTTTTCAGAATCAAAAGGTTTATGATCAATGAGATCACAGGTGATAAGATCACTATTGCAGCAAAAATGATCCACCAGTGAAATCCGTCTTCATCCTGCATGCCGCCGGCAAAATCTAAAATCTTCAGAGATACGGCGCCAAACCCAGTTACTGTAATGATATATGCACTTGCAGACAATGTGCGCACCTTCAAGAGACTTTTCTTCGCCTTAGAAGCCTTCTGTCCTTCTGCAGACAGTCTGCGAATTCCAGTCAAAAGCAGTGCTGTTACTCCCGCAAGCGGTATATATAGCATCCATAACAATGCAACAGAGAAATCTGAAGAATTGTTCATACTATATAGGATACCTATCCCAACAAGGGGAACGATAATCTTGAATAAAAACCCCAGACTATCTTTTTTTGAACCATTATTCATATCATGACCCCCCTATTTATATCGCGTCCGGCAAAAAGAACAACTAGCTGGATAATAGCATCTTTTACCAGAATGGTAATGACAAGTCGTCGTCACCTTCAAGTACTTATCTTTTGGATAATTGATCGAATGGATATAAAAAGAATTCCATTTTGAATATTGCCATGCTTCATAAATGGAACATGAAATACTGACGATGGTGTATGTGGTTCCCAAAGTACCATTAATGCCGGATATGCTGAGTGTGTGAAATAAAGTCTGTAAATAGCTCCATATGGCAGCTAACTTAATGCAGGAAGCCTTTTAAAATCAGGCATTCCCGTTTGAAACAATGTAAAA